>JBCCXV010000428.1:0-1504 GCA_039191195.1 Planctomycetota bacterium | reverse complement strand
TACACACCCGGCGAGTGGGGCCGCGGAACGCCGTAAGCACGCCTGCAATTGGGCCGCGACAAGCCGATCGTGAACCCGATGCGGCGGCACGCGTAGACTCCCCGCGTGAACCCGTGCCGCCATGTCCTCGTCGTGCTTGGGTCCTTGCTGGCCGCGTCGCCCGTGCTCGCGCAGCCCGCCACGGCGCCGGCAACGCAGCCCGCCGCGACAGCGCCTTCTACCCAACCCGCCGCGACCGTCGCGCTCGACGACGGCATGCGCTGGATCGCGCCCGGCGACTTCCAATTCGGGACCGACGACCTCCGCTCCATGCGCAACGAGCGCCCGGCCCGCGCGGTCGAGGTCGAGGGCTTCTGGCTCGACGCCAAGCCCGTGACCAACGCCCAGTTCCGGGCTTTCGTCGAGGCCACGGGCTATGTGACCACCGCCGAGAAGCCCGTCGATTGGGACGAGCTCAAGAAGCAGTTGCCGCCCGGCTCGCCCCGGCCTCCGGCCGAGATGCTCCAGCCCGGGTCGATCGTGTTCGTGGCGCCGCCCGAGGGCGCCCGGGTCGACCTCCGCAACCTCGCCGAGTGGTGGGTCTGGACCACCGGCGCCTCGTGGCGCGCCCCCGAAGGCCCGGGCAGCGACCTCGCCGGCCGGGACAACCACCCCGTCGTTCACGTGTGCTGGGACGACGCCGTGGCCTACGCCCGGTGGGCCGGCAAGCGCCTGCCGACCGAAACCGAGTGGGAGTTCGCGGCCCGGGGCGGGTCGCCGGGCACCCGCTACCACTGGGGCGACGACTTCCAGCGAGACGGCCGGTACATGGCCAACACCTTCACCGGCGACTTCCCCACCCGCAACGACCTCGCCGACGGCTACGAGGCCCGCGCGCCCGTCGGGGCGTTCCCGCCCAACGGCTACGGGCTCTACGACATGGCCGGCAACGTGTGGAACTGGACCGCTTCGGTCTACACCGAAGACCACGCCTCCCGCCCGCGCCCGGGCGACCCCCGGCGGGTCACCAAGGGCGGCTCTTACCTCTGCCACCCCGACTACTGCGAGAGCTACCGCCCGACCGCTCGCCGCGGCACGCCGTACGACACCGGCAGCAGCCACGTCGGGTTCCGCTGCGCCAGCGACGCCCCGCCCCCGGCCCCTGAGTCAACACCGGAATCCCACTTGGAAGCAGCCCAGTCCGCCCGGGGCGCTTCGTAGGTCCGCTCGAAACCCGTGGTCAACGCCGCGGCGTGCGCTGCATGCCTTGGTAGCGCTTGTGGATATACCCGTCCGATTTGCTCTCCGATTAGGGCTTTGGTGTCGTTGACGCGGTCTCGGGGCCGTGGATAGTGTCCGCCCGCAAGCGCAGCACGCGTTTGTTCGCAGCGCGTAGCCGTTGGGGTGACGCGCTGGACACGCACCGTTTCCACGATTGGGTGAACCCGTTATGAACCGTCGCACATCCCTGCTCGCCGCCGTCGCGGCCCTCGTCCCCGGCTCGTTCCTGCTCGGCGGCTGCACG
>JBCCXV010000427.1:0-1553 GCA_039191195.1 Planctomycetota bacterium | reverse complement strand
TGACTCCGCGCGACGGCCGGCCGGGCGGGTTCTGCAAGGTGCTGGGCAAGGTCAACATGGACCAGCTCACGATCGACCTGACCGATTTGGTGGGGGGCGACGGCGCATCGAGCCTGGGCCCGCTGCGCGAGTCCGAGGTGGAGGTGTACGGCGATCGCCCGGGCGAGGCGAACAGCCTGCCGGAGGTGGCGGCGCTGGCGAAGACGTCTTGCTACGAGCTGCTGTGCCGGCTTAACCCGACGACGGCCCGGCGTTTCCTGCACGCGTAGCGGCGGGTTGCGTGCTGGCTGCGGAGCGTTCGAAGAACTGCGCGATGGTGTCGTCGAGGCCTGGCCAGTCGCGCCGGCAGAGGGTGTAGTGGCCGGCTTCGGGCACGGTGAAGACCTCGACTTGCGGGGCTTGGTCGGTGTCGTGGGAGCCGGCCTGGGCCTTGGCGAGGAAGGCTTCGCGCAGCGGCTTGATGTGGGAGTCGGGCGGGAGCTTGTTGTCCATGCCGGCCTCGACGAGCAGGACCGGGGCCTGGATGTCGGCGACGGCCTGTCCGGCGGAGGGCCCGCGGAAGGCGAAACCGGCGTCGGCGGCGGCGCGGTCGAAGCCGTCTTCGAGCCAGTCGGCGTCCATCCACGGGGTGAAGCACTCTCGGAAGCTGTGCATCGCCGTGGGGATGTCGACGAAGGGCGCCAGGGCGACGACGCCGGCGACGCGCGGGTCGATCGCGGCGTGTTGGAGCATGGTGGCGGCGCCCATCGAGAAGCCCAGGGTGAGCACGCGGTCGGCGTCGATGAGGTGCTGCTGGGCGGCGTGGTCGATGACGGAGGCGACGTCGAGGTGCTCACGCTGGCCGAAGGTGCAGTGCGACCCGCCGGAGAGGCCGTGGGCGCGGGCGTCGAAGAGGACCACGTCGTGGCCGAGGCGGTTGAGCTGTTCGGCGCGGTCGAAGTGGCGTTCTTTGATCTCGAACCAGCCGTGCGCGATGACGACGGGCGGCTTGGGGTTGTCTTGGTGTTTCTTGGCGCCGGGGTGGGCTGGGGAGAGCCATGCGTCGAGCTTGAGGCCGTCGTGGGTGTGGGCGGCGAATCGGCGGCCGCCTTGCTTGCGTGAGGCTTCGCGGGCGGCATGCCCCCAGAGGCGGCTGCTGCGGAGCTTGGCGACGCGGTAGGCGCCGTTGGCGATCCACTTGGAGACGTCGGGTTTGCGTTTCCAGGGCCCGCGTTCTCCGGGTGCGGTGGGGCGGGCGACCGGCGGATTGGCGGGCGGTGGCTTGGGGCTGGGGTCGTACTGGGGTGCGGCCGACATCACCGCCATGGTACGCACGGGTAGTGGCGGGGTTCGACGGCTGCGGTGGTGGTGATGGGGGTCTTGGCGGGCCGTGGCGGGGTCGTCGGGGGTCTTGTTGGGGGCGTCCGGCGCGCGGCGGGTGGGCGTATCCTGCCGGCATGCCTGACCCACGACACGAGAAGCTTGCGGACGTGCTGGTGAACTATTCGACGGCGGTCCAGCCGGGGCAGATCGTCCGGCTGAGCGCCCCGCCGGTGGCGACGCCGTTGCTCGAG
>JBCCXV010000426.1:0-1634 GCA_039191195.1 Planctomycetota bacterium | reverse complement strand
CGCTGGTCGACGAGTTTGCGGGTGGCGGTATCCATCTCGATGACGGGCGGGTAGTCGCGTACGGCGTTTGCGGCGGTGGACTCGCCGGGCCACTTGCGGGTGGCGTCGAAGCCGATCTTGGAGCCGACGCCGAGGCCGGGGGCGGCGTGGTCGAGGATGTCGAGCGGGCCTTGGACGAGTTCGATGTCGCGGCCGGGATCGCAGTTCGCGCAGAGGTGGAAGAGCACGGCTTCGTGGTCGTGGACGTCGACGTCGTGGTCGACGACGACGATGGACTTGGTCCAGGCCATTTGGCCGGCGCCCCAGACGGCGTGCATGACTCGGCGGGCCTGGAAGGGGTATTCCTTGCGGATCTGGAGGAAGACGCAGTTGTGGAAGGCCCCGAACATGGGCAGGTCGTAGTCGACGATGTCGGGGATGAGGGTTTTGAGCAGCGGCAGGAAGATGCGCTCGGTGGCCTTGCCGAGGTAGTAGTCTTCCTGCGGGGGCATGCCGACGACGGTGGTGGGGTAGACGGGGCTTCGCCGGGTGGTGACGGCGGTGGCGGTGAAGACGGGGTAGCGGTCGGGGAGGGAGTAGAAACCGGTGTGGTCGCCGAAGGGGCCTTCGAAGACTTCTTGTTCGAGGTCGAGGGGCGTGGCGTCGGGGTCGCGGGGGTCGTAGCCGATGGGTCCGGCGGCGGTGCTGACGTAGCCCTCGATCACGATCTCGGCTTCGGCGGGGACGTGGAGGTCGAGGGTCTTGCACTTGACGAGCTTGATGGCGGCGTTGTTGAGGAAGCCGGCGAAGATGAGTTCGCTGATGCCGGGCGGGAGGGGCGCGGTGGCGGCGTAGGGCAGGACGCTCTCGCCGCCGAGGACGATGGCGCAGGGCATGCCGGGGGCCTGGTCGACAGCCGGGTTGCCGGTGTCGCGGGTTTCGTGGGCTTTGCGCCAGGCGCGCCAGTGCCGGGCGCCGTCGTGGTGTACGTGCCAGTGCATGGCGGTGCGGTTGGCGTCGAGCAGCTGGGCCCGGTACATGCCGATGTTGCGGGAGGTGCGGGGTTCGCCGTCGGGCTTGCCGGCGTCGTCGGGGTGGATGGTGTAGACGCCGGCGAGGGTGACGTATCGGCCGTCGCCCCCGGCGGTGCCCGAGGCCTGGGGCGTTAATGGGTATGCGACGGTGGTCGGGTCGCCGTCTTTGGGCCAGCACTTGAGGATGGGGAGGGTGCGGAGGTCGAACTCGCCGGGCTGTTGGACGACGTCTTGGCAGGCGCCGGACTTAACGACCTTGGGGGGTAGCGCGGCGATCTTGGCGAGCTCGAGGCCCTTGCGGACCTTGTCCATGAGCTTGGTGGGCGGCTCGGGCTTGACGAGTTCGGCGACGCGGTCGGCGAGGCCGTCGAGTCCGCCTTCTTCGCAGCCGAGGGCCATTTCGATGCGTCGGTAGGAGCCCCAGGCGTTGATGAGCAGCGGGCAGGCAGCCTTGCCTTGGGGCGTGACGACGTTCTCAAAGAGTAGGGCGTGTCCGCCGAGCTGGTGGTGGCGGGGGTCGAAGCGTTTGGCGTGGTCGGACTGGCGGGCGGCGGGCGACTTGCTGACGCGGTCGGCGATCTCGGTGATCTCGAGTTGGGTCGAGACCTCGGCGGAGATGCG
>JBCCXV010000425.1:0-1679 GCA_039191195.1 Planctomycetota bacterium | reverse complement strand
GCCCCGCCCGCCCCGGGTTTGCGGTGTCTCAGCTGGGCGCGGTCCGGGGGGGGGGGGGGGGGGGGTGGGCGGGGTTTGGGGGGTTGGGGGCCGCGTGGGGGGCGGGGGCTCCGGCGGGGGCCGGTGCGTCGGTCGCCGGGGCGGCGGTCTGCTCGGGGGGCTGGGGGGCGCCGCCGCGACCGCGTCCGCCGCCGCCACGCCGTCCGCCGCCGCCGCCGCGCCGTCCGCCGCCGCGGGTGTCCTGGCCGACGGTGTTGACCGGGGCCTTGGCCTTCTCGCCGGACGAGGCGGCCGATTCCTTCATGAACCGCTTGGAGAGCTCGAGGGCCTCGTCGACGGTGGTGGACTCGATCTCGACGCCGCGCAGGTCGGCGATGGCCTCGCGGGTGCGGAGCTGCATGAGGCCTTCCATGACGGCCTTGCAGCAGTTGATCTTGTTGTTGGAGCCGTAGGACTTGGTGAGGCAGTCGGTGATGCCGGCCATCTCGAGGACGGCGCGGACGGTGCCGCCGGCGATGACGCCGGTGCCGGGGCCGGCGGGGATGAGGCGGACCTTGGAGGCGCAGAAGCGGCCGGTGACCGGGTGGGGGATGGTCGAGGCCTTGGTGTTGATCTTGATGAGCTTCTTGCGGGCGTCCTTCTGGGCCTTCTCGATGGCTGCGGGGACGCCGGGGGCCTTGCCGTAGCCGATGCCGACCGAGCCGTTGCGATCGCCGACGACGACGAGCGAGGCGAAGCCGAGGCGTCGGCCGCCCTTGACGGTCGTGGACGTGCGGTTGATCCACACGGTGGTGGACTCGAGGTTGCTGGAATCGCGGAGTTGTTCAGCCATGGGAGTGCTTAGTGCGTAGTGCTGAGTGAGTAGGCAGGGGGTCGGGTGCGGAAGGCGGTTCGTCCATTAGCCCCGGCTTCCAGCCGGGGTGGTGTATCGCTAGAACTTCAGGCCGGCCTCGCGGGCGGCGTCGGCGAGGGCCTTGACGCGGCCGTGGTAGCGGAAGCCGTTGCGGTCGAAGGCGACCTGCTCGACGCCGGCGGCCTTCGCGGCCTCGGCGATCTTGGTGCCGACCTGCTTGGCCGACTCGACGTTGCCGCCGTAGCTCATCTTGGCCTGGACGCTGGACGCCGAGGCGAGGGTCTTGCCCTCGAGGTCGTCGACGACCTGGACGTAGACGTGCTTGCCGGAGCGGTAGACCGAGAGGCGCGGGCGTTCGGCGGTGCCGAGGAGGCGCTTGCGGATGCCGGTCTTGCGGCGGGAGCGTCGGAGGGTGCGGAGCTTGTTGCGTTCCATGGTGGGTCTCTTTCGAGGGCGCGGCGAGCCGCGTCGCTAAATGGCGTTACTTGCCGCCGCCGGCGAAGGCCTTGCCGGCCTTGCGGAGGATGACCTCGTCCTTGTACTTGATGCCCTTGCCGTTGTAGGGCTCGGGCTTCTTGTGGGCGCGGATGGCGGCCGCGGTCTGGCCGACGAGCTGCTTGTCGGGGCCGGTGACGGTGATGTCCTGGCCCTTGACCTCGACGAGCACGCCGTCGGGGACGGGGACCTTGCGGGTGTCGGCGTAGCCGACGTTGAGCTCGACGGTCTTGCCCTTGACGGCGGCGTTCCAGCCGACGCCGACGATCTCGAGCTGCTTCTTGTAGCCGTTGACGACGCCCTCGATCATGTTGGCGACCAGCGAGCGGGT
>JBCCXV010000424.1:0-1703 GCA_039191195.1 Planctomycetota bacterium | reverse complement strand
GGCGCCGGTCTGCCGAAGGGCACGATCCGGGTGAAGCTGCGCGGCTCGGCCGGCCAATCGCTGGGCGCCTGGCTGGCGCGGGGCGTGTCGATCGACTTGGTGGGCGACGCGAACGACTACGTCGGCAAGGGCTTGTCGGGCGGGCAGATCGTGGTGCGCCCGCCGGAGGAGTCGCGTTTTGCGGCCGAGGCGAACGTGCTGATCGGCAACGTGGCGCTATACGGGGCCACGTCGGGCAACGCGTATTTCCGCGGGGTCGCGGCGGAGCGCTTCGCGGTGCGGAACTCGGGCGCGTGCACCGTGGTCGAGGGTGTGGGCGAGCACGGCTGCGAGTACATGACCGGCGGTCGCGTGGTGGTGCTGGGCCCGGCCGGTCGTAACTTCGCGGCGGGCATGTCGGGCGGCATCGCGTATGTGTACGACCGCGACGGCGACTTCGAGCACCGTTGCAACGCCGAGATGGTCGAGCTCGAGCCGTTGGACCAGCCGGAAGACATCGACGAGTGCCTGGGGCTGATCCGCGAGCACGTGGAGCACACGGGCTCGGCGGTAGGTCGGCGGGTGCTGGACCATTGGGACCGCGAGCGGTCGCGTTTCGTAAAGGTGATGCCGGTGGACTACCGGAAGGTGCTGCTGGCGCGCAAGCGCGAGGCCGAGCGGGCGCCGAGCTTGGAGTTGGGCCATGGGTAAGCCGACCGGTTTTCTTGAGTACGAGCGGATCGCCATGCCGGCGCGTCGGCCGGACGTGCGTCTGGGCGACTGGTACGAGATCTACGAGCGGGCCGACACCCACGTCTTGCAAGAACAAGGCGCGCGGTGCATGGACTGCGGCGTGGCGTTTTGCCAGTCGGACACGGGTTGCCCGATCGACAACCTGATCCCGGAGTGGAACGACCTCGTCTACCACAACCGCTGGCGCGAGGCGTACGAACGGCTGAGCAAGACGAACAACTTCCCGGAGTTCACGGGCCGGATCTGCCCGGCGCCGTGCGAGAGCGCGTGCGTGCTGGGGATCACCGACCCGCCGGTGACGATCAAGAGCCTGGAGTGCGCGATCATCGACCGGGCGTTTGAAGAGGGTTGGGTGGTCCCGCGCGAGCCGGCGCTGCGCACGGGCAAGACGGTGGCGGTGGTGGGTTCGGGCCCGGCGGGCCTCGCGGCGGCGGACCAGCTCAACCAGGCGGGGCACACGGTGACGGTGTTCGAGCGCGACGACCGGATCGGCGGGCTGCTGATGTACGGCGTGCCGAACATGAAGCTCGACAAGGGCCTGGTGCAGCGGCGGGTCGACCTGCTCGCGGCCGAGGGCGTGGTGTTCCGCACGAACTGCAACCTGGGGGGTGAGGCGTCGGACCAGGGGACGGCGACGCCGGCCGACGGCGCCGAGACGATCGACCCGCAGACCTTGGTGGACGACTTCGACGCGGTGCTGCTGGCCTGCGGCGCGCTCAAGGCGCGGATGCTCGACCTGCCGGGCGCCGAGCTCGACGGCGTGCACCGGGCGATGGCGTACCTGCACCAGTCGACGCGGAGCTTGCTCGACTCGGAGTTCGCCGACGGCAAGTTCATCGACGCGAAGGACAAAGACGTCGTGGTGATCGGCGGGGGCGACACGGGCACCGACTGCATCGGCACGGCGTTGCGACAGGGCTGCCGTAGCGTGGTGAACATCACGCGTCGCCAGCGCGAGCCGGACTACCGCG
>JBCCXV010000423.1:0-1704 GCA_039191195.1 Planctomycetota bacterium | reverse complement strand
CGTTCTCAAAGAGTAGGGCGTGTCCGCCGAGCTGGTGGTGGCGGGGGTCGAAGCGTTTGGCGTGGTCGGACTGGCGGGCGGCGGGCGACTTGCTGACGCGGTCGGCGATCTCGGTGATCTCGAGTTGGGTGGAGACCTGGGCGGAGATGCGGCGGAGCTCGCCGGCGGCGTCGAGGGCGTCGATGAACGCGCGTAGCGAGGGGTAGGCCATGGCGGTAAGCGTAGGCGGAGGGCGGGTCGCTAGGCGGGCGGGTGAAACCGCAAGCCTTGGCCGACAAACGCGAGGATTTGATCGAACCCTGGGGCGTAGCCGTCGGCGGTGTCGACCGTGAGGGTGGGTGCGTCGAGGCGCGGCGGGTCGTAGACGCCGGGCGGGGGCGCTCCGCCGGCGCGGGCGATTGCGACGTCGGGGTCGGCGTGGAAGCGTTCGCGGTTGGGGTTGTTCAAGCCGCGCTGGACCCGGCGGTCGCGGGCATGTTGCGGGTCGACCTCGCAGATCACGATGCGCAGGTCGGCGAGTTCGAGCAGCGGTTCGAGGCCGGGCGCCCAGGCCTTGTGCTGGAAGGCGGCCTCGGCCACGAGGGACACGCCCTGGGTAAGGAGTTGGCGGAGGGTGTCGAAGAAGACGGCGTAGATGTGGCGGTTGGGTTCGCCGGCGGGCGGGCCGGCGTCGTAGCCGGTGTTGACGTAGCCCTCTTTGAGTTCGTCGCGGCTGATGAGGGGGCAGTGTGCCGCGCGGGCGAGCTTGTGGGCGAGGGTGGTCTTGCCCGAACCGGGCCGGCCGGTGACGACGATGAGTCGCGGCGTGGGGTCTTGGCCGGGCATGGTCAGGCCCCGCCGGACCGGAGTTCGATGCTGCGGTCGCAGGCGGCGCGGACGGCCTTGGCGATGAGGTTCTTCACGTTGTCGTCGTCGAGGGATTGGATGGCGGCGGCGGTGGTGCCGCCGGGGCTGGTGACGCGTTGGCGGAGGTCGGCGGGGTCTTCGCCGGACTGGGCGAGGAGTGTGGCGGCGCCGAGGAGGGTTTGCGACGCGAGCAGGCGGGCGTGGTCGGGCAGGCCGAGCTCGGCGGCGGCTTGTTCGATGGCTTCGGCGAGGTAGAAGGCGTAGGCGGGGCCGGAGCCGGAGACGGCGGTGACGGCGTCGAGGTCGGCTTCGTTTACGCGGATGGCTTTGCCGCCGGCTTGGAAGAGGCGGAGGGCCAGGTCGTCGTCGCCGGGCTTGGCGTGGGGCCCGAGGGCGATGGCGGACATGCCTTGGCCGGCCATGACGGGGGTGTTGGGCATGACGCGGACCAGGCGGAAGGGCCTGCCGACGAGGTCTTGCATCTTGTCGGCAGGTGAGGCCGGCCATGATGGAGATGACCACGTGGTCGTCGGTGAGGTGTTCGGCGAGTTCGGGGGCGACGTGGGGGAAGACTTGGGGCTTGACGGAGAGGACCACCGCCCCGCCGCCCCGGATGGCTTGGATGGCCTGGGCGTTGTCGGCGGTGGCGTGGCAGCCCATGCCGGTGAAGACGGCGCGGCGGTCTTCGGAGCGGTCGGAGGCGGTGATTTGGTCGGCGGCGACGACGCCGGCGGCGATGGCGCTGCGGGCGATGGCGTCGGCCCTTGTGCCGGCGCCCAGGAAGGAGGGGGAGTCGGGACCCGGGGAGAGGGTCAGGGGGCCTGGGCGGCTTGGCGTGTATGCGTGGCGGCTTAGAGG
>JBCCXV010000422.1:0-1771 GCA_039191195.1 Planctomycetota bacterium | reverse complement strand
GTCGGCGAGAGCATCGGCATCCCCACCGAGCTCAGCACCGTCGACACCGCCAAATCGATTACCAGGAACGGAAGCAGTACCAGCACGCCCACCTGGAACGCCTCGGTCAGCTCCGTCAGCAAGAACGCCGGCGCCAGCACCCTCCACGCGTACGCGTCGGCCGTCATCGCCACTGCCCCGCCTTCGCCCCAGTCCCCCGAAGACGACCGCGCCGCCAAGCCCTCGAAAAGCGCCACATCCTCCGCCTCGGCGTGCGCCCGCCAGAAGCCCGACACCGGCCCCAACGCCGCCCGCCACCACCGCTCGACCTCGCTCCCCGTCGCCGGCGCCTCCCCCGGCGCCCCGCCCGACGCCTCCGCCGCGGCCTGCGCCTCATACGCCGCCAAGCACGCCTCACCCACCGGCCACATCGCCGACACCGACAGCAACGCCGACAACCCCACGATCACCGACATCGGCGGAACCCCCGGCGCCCCCAGACCCACCCGCAGCAGACCCGCCACCACCGCCAGCTTCGCGAACGACGTCGCCACCGCCAGCACGAACGGCGCCGCCACCGCCAGCACCACCGCCAACGCCAACCCCGCGCTGCCCGCTTCCATCGGCGACGCGAACTCCATCCCTAAACCCTCTCGAAAAACTTAGACCAACAATCAGCCCGCCGCGGGAGGACGATCCCGCAACGCCGCCTCGAACGACACCGGCCCGGAACCCTCGCCGCCCGGCCCCGCACCCTCTTTCGCCTCGTCCGCACCCCCAAGCGCCGCCCCCGCTTCGATCACGGGCCCGAGCCCACGCTCGCTCGCGCCCATCAAGAACCGCCGATCGCCCACGCGCAGCACATAAACCCGACGACCGCGCTCTAGCACCACCGACGACTCCACCCGCAACCCGCCCGCATCGCCGGTCGCCCCCACCGCGCGACCGGCCTTGGCCTCAAACCGCTTACGCATAAGACGCGGCAAGAGCCACGCCGACAAGCCAACCAACCCCAGCACCACCGCCAGCGCAACCAAAGACCTCCGGACCGACTCGCCAAAGCTCGGCCCCTCGCCGATACCCCGCAGCGCATCCGAAGCCGGCCCATCCGCGGCCGTCTGCGCCTCCGCAACGCCGGCCACGCCCATGGCCAGGCCACAGACGGCGAGCAGCAGACCCAGCCGCAACCAGCCCGCACGGCCGCCTCTCATGCCGACACCGCCTTGCCGGCCAAGTCGGCCGCACCGCGCACCGCAGGAACCTCCCCGCCCTCTCCCGCTCGGCGAAACAGCTTCCACGCCAACACCAACACGGCGGCGCCGAACACCACCAGCACCAAAAACAGGATCTCCAGCGCTTGCTGCTTCGACGCCAGGCTCGACGCGCCGTCCCCTTGCACCGCCGGCAACTCCACCAGACCGAGCGACGACGGCGTCATCGACACCACCACGTCGCCGGCCTCCAAGCCCTCCACCGCCTGCGCCGCGAGCCGCGCCACCGTGTCCGCATCCGGCACGCCCCCGGAAGCACCCCCGGATACGCCCCCCGAAGCCCCGCCCTCAAGCGCGACATGCTTCAACAACACCGACGCCGTCACCCCCTCCACCGACGGAGCCGGCCGATCCAGCAGCCCAACGCCCCGCGCCTCGGGGATCGCCAAATGCACCCGCGCCTCGACCACGCCGTCGTACGTCAGGTACGTCCGCTCGAGCTCACCGGCGAGCGCATGCATCAGCCGCATCCGATCGTCTACCGCCGACGGCATCAGCCCGCCCGCCTCCACGGCCTCGGC
>JBCCXV010000421.1:0-1821 GCA_039191195.1 Planctomycetota bacterium | reverse complement strand
GGCGGCGCTTGCGGCGCGGGCCGCTGGGTCGGGGCGGGCGCCGGTCGGCGGGGCGCTGGCTGGGGTTGCCGTGCCTGCGGCGCCGGGCGCTGGGACGACGGCAGGGGTCGGCCGGCTTGCTTGGGCACGTTCGTCGTGGGCTGGCGCCCGCGGACGCGCGGCACGTCTTGACTCGTGCGCATCTCGGCCTGCCGGGCCCGGTACGCGGCCTCGGCCCGCGCTCGGCGGACGCGCTCGGCCATGCTCAGGTTGCCGGGGTTGGCCCCGCCGGCTTGCGGAGGACCGGGCGCCGAGGCGGGCGGGGGCGAGGCCTGCCCCGGGGGCGCCCCGCCGCCCTGGGCCGCTTCGATCCGCTTGCGCAAGGCTTCGCGACGGGCCTCCGCCAGTTGTTCCCGGCGGGCCTGCATCTCGGCGGCGTTGGGGCCGTCGCCCGAAGACGCCTGCTGGCGCTTCTGCTGCTTGGCCTGGCCCTCCCGGTAC
Organism: Planctomycetota bacterium; assembly: GCA_039191195.1. Classification (GTDB taxonomy): domain Bacteria; phylum Planctomycetota; class Phycisphaerae; order Phycisphaerales; family Phycisphaeraceae; genus JBCCBV01. The sequence goes on along the minus strand of JBCCXV010000421.1, from coordinate 1,341 downwards.
TGGCTGTAGGCCCAGCCCAGCCCGGCGATGATCAAACCTAGAAAAAAGACCCAGTCGCCCATGGCGTTCACGTGTCCCAAGCCGCGCAGCGGGGAGCGGACGAGCCCGCTGACCCCTGATCCGCGGCGGGTCCAGTTTACGCGTCTTCCGCCACCGCGACGCGCGGCACGGGTCGGGGACTCGGGGCGCTCGTGAACCGGGCGCCGTAGGCCCGGGTGAGGCGGTCGGGCGTGAGCACGTCGGCGACGGGGCCCGCGGCGATCATCCGCCCGTTGGCGAGCAGCCAGGCGTCGTCGGCGTACTCGGCGGCGAGGGCCAGATCGTGCAGCACCACGACCACGGCGAGCGGCGCGGGGTCCCGCCGGGCCAACCCGCGCAGCACGCCGAGCGCCGCGTGGGCGTGGGGCGGGTCGAGCGCGGCGGTGGGTTCGTCTGCCAACAGCGACCGGGCGGCCGGCCCGCATTGCGCCAGGGCGCGGGCGAGCAGGGCCCGCTGGCGTTGCCCGGCCGACAGACGCGACGCCGGTCGCTCGGCGAGGTCGGCGACGCCGGCCGCCTCCATGGCGTGCTGCGCCTGGTGTTCCGCCTGGGCTCGGGTCAGGCGCTGGCCCCTCGCGGCGAGACCCATGGCCACGAGTTCGCGCACCGTGAATCCAAAGCGATCCGATAACCCTTGCGGGACCCAGGCGACCCGCCGGGCCAGTGCTCCCGCAGGGGTGTCGCGTGTGGGCCGGCCGTCGAGCAGGGCGCGACCGGCAACCGGCGGCAGCGAGCCGAGCAGGGTACGCAGCAGAGTGGTCTTGCCGGCGGCGTTGGGGCCCAGCACGGCCGTCACCTTGCCCGGGCGGGCCTGGGCGTCGAGGCCGCGCAAGACGGGCCGCTGGGCGTGGTAGCCGGCGTCCAGCGATTCAAGCTGCCACGCGGGTGCCTGCGACATCGCCGATCTCCGAGCGGGCGTGGCCCGGATGGGGGGCCGATAACGGTTGGTCCGTCCCGGACCCAGGAGGTGGGCGAGTTTACAGGTCCTGCGGCTCAAACCGGCTGGTCGGGGAGCCGATCCAAGACAGGGCGGGATACGCCCTACCCGCACCGGGGTTGTGAGCACCGATGACCGACGACGCGAACCCATCCTCGCCGCCGCAGGACGCCTCCGGGGGCCCCGTGTCCGGCGGCGTGCCCGACCCGAGCACCCAGCAGCCACTCGACCTGCTCGCCGACCTCGAGTCCCGCCTGGGCCAGCTCAAGGCCTGGCAGTCGCAGACCGAGCACCAAGTCGACGAGCTCAAGCGCGAGGGCGACGAGCTCGATCGGCGCAAGGGCGAGCTGGAAGCGCAGGCCCAG
>JBCCXV010000420.1:0-1859 GCA_039191195.1 Planctomycetota bacterium | reverse complement strand
TGTACGGACGGGGTCGAGCCGGCGTGGTGAACCAAGCCGGCGAGAGGGCTGCTGGGTTGTTCTGAGGGCATGCGGGTCCGTCGCGATGCGTGGTGCGAGTGGTAAGGACTTCCGTGTCGCTCCCCAGTGTGCCGACCTCGCGCCGCCGCGTCAATCACCACGTGCGTGGTGGGAAACCCGCGGAAAACCCCGCAAAATCTTGGAAATGCAAGAACATTGTCCCGGGCGTCCCCCCGGGCGGCGAGGGTGGCTCAAGCGTGGCTCTTGCTGCGCGGCGGCGCGTTGTGGCGGCCTCCGCGCGGGTTGCGGGCCGGGGAACAAGCCTCAGCCGTCGGTCACGCAGCCGCGTGAGGCGCTCTGGACGAGCTGCACGTATTTGCGCAGGGTTCCGACGGCCGGGGTGTAGTCGCGCGGCTTCCAAGCGGCCCGGCGCTCGGCCCACTGCTCGGGCGTCAGGTCGACGTCCATGCGGTGGGTCGAGCAGTCGATGGTGATGGTGTCGCCGGACTGGATGAGCGCGATGGGCCCGCCGTCGACGGCCTCGGGGCTGACGTGGCCGACGATGAATCCGTGCGACCCGCCCGAGAACCGCCCGTCGGTGATCAGGGCGACGTCTTGGATGAGTCCGGCGCCGGCCACGGCGGCGGTGGGGGTGAGCATCTCGGGCATGCCGGGGCCGCCCTTGGGGCCCTCGTAGCGGATGACGATGACGTCGCCGGCCTGGATCTCGCCGTTTTCGAGGCCGGCGAGCATGTCCTCCTCGCGGTCGTAGACGCGGGCGGGGCCTTGGAAGCGTTCGCCCTGCTTGCCAGTGATCTTGCCGACGGCGCCGTCGGGCGCCAGGTCGCCGCGGAGCACCTGGAGGTGGCCTGTCTTCTTGAGGGGTTGGTCGACGGGCCGGACGATGCTCTGTCGGGCCTCGCCTTCGCCGAAGGGCGCCAGGTCGCCGGGCACGCCGGGTCGGGCGGCGGGGTCGGCGCCGATGCGTTCGAGGTTCTCGGCGACGGTCCGGCCGGTGACGGTGGGGCAGTCGCCGTCGATCCAGCCTTGGGTTTGCATCATGCGCATGACGGCCGGCACGCCGCCGATGCGGTGGAGGTCTTCCATGACGTACTTGCCCGAGGGCTTGAGGTCGCACAGCAGGGGGGTCTGGTCGGACCAGTGCTGGAACTCGTCGATGTCGAGGTCGATGTCGAACGACTTGGCGATGGCCAGCAGGTGCAGGATGGCGTTGGTTGACCCGCCGGTGACCATGACCACGCGGATGGCGTTGACCAGCGACGTCTTGGTGACGATGTCTCGGGGTTTGAGGTCGAGCTCGAGCAGCTTGAGCATGGCGGCGCCGGCGCGGGCGCACTCGTCCTTCTTGCCGGGGTCGGTGGCCGGCGTGCACGACGAGTAGGGCAGCGACAGGCCTAGCGCTTCGATCGCGCTGGCCATGGTGTTGGCGGTGTACATCCCGCCGCAGGCGCCGGGCCCGGGGCAGGAGTTTCGCACGATGGTTTGGCGCTCTTCTTCGGTGATCGTGCCGGCGATGGACTGGCCGTAGGACTGGAACGCCGAGACGACGTCGAGGGAGAGCTCTTCGCGTCCGACCTTGGCGCAGCCGGCGCGGATGGTCCCGCCGTAGATCATGATGGCCGGGCGGTTCAGGCGTCCCATGGCCATCACACAGCCGGGCATGTTCTTGTCGCAGCCGGGCAGGGCGACCAGGCCGTCGTACCACTGGGCGCCCATGATGGTTTCGATGGAGTCGGCGATGAGGTCGCGCGAGGGCAGGGAGTAGCCCATGCCGTCGGTGCCCATGGACATGCCGTCGGACACGCCGACGGTGTTGAAGCGCATGCCGAGGCAGCCGG
>JBCCXV010000419.1:0-1921 GCA_039191195.1 Planctomycetota bacterium | reverse complement strand
TCCGGCTCGTTCACGAACAGCGGCGCGTGCGTCACCAGCCCCACCACGTGCCCCCGCTGGTGCGCCACCCGGCGCTGGGCGACAAGCCAACGCTGCTGCTCCTTCTCGCGGGCCAAGCCCGAGCCCGCGACCATCGCGTTCACCCCCAGCAGCGACCACCCCGGCGCCGCCTCGTGATCCGCCCACCGATCCCCCCCGGAAGCCGGGCCAAACGCATCTGCGAAACGCCGGCAGGCTTCCTCAGTCACCACGCCCTCGCCCACCGCGGTAAAGGCCCCCACGTCGTGATTCCCCGGCGCAACCCGCCACGGCTTGCCCAGCGACGCCAGCCAGGCTTGCGCCAGCCCAAAGTCCTCAGGCGATCGGTCGCCATCGTCGGTCAGGTCCCCGGCGACGACCACCAAGCCCACCTCCGCGTCCGCCGCGATGGCCTCGGCCACGACCCGCGCGTTCTCCGCCGCGTCCGCCTCCCTCCGGTGGCCCAGGTGCGGGTCCGAGGCATGCGCTACGGTGAAGGACTCGGCCATATGCGATGGTCTACCTCGATTGCCCGCCCCACGACTCGGCGGAAGGACACCCCGTGACCCACGCCTCTCCAGACACCCCCGCGGCCCCGATCATTACCCCCGTCCGCACCGTCGATCCCCCCGCGCCGGGTCAAGGCAACCGCCTGGCCGACTCCACCAGCCCCTACCTCCTCCAGCACGCCGAAAACCCCGTCGATTGGCGGCCCTGGGGCGCCGACGCCCTCGAAGAAGCCCGCCAGCTCGACAAGCCCATCTTCCTCAGCGTCGGCTACGCCACCTGCTACTGGTGCCACGTTATGGAAAGGCAGGTCTTCGAGAACCCCACCCTCGCCGCCGCCATGAACGCCGCGTTCCTCTGCATCAAGGTCGACCGCGAGCAGCACCCCGGCCTCGACGACGTCTACATGACCGCCACCCAGCTCCTCACCGGCTCCGGCGGGTGGCCCATGAACCTCGCCCTCACCCCGCCCGGCGCCCGGGCACCCGACGACCCCGGCCTAGAACCCTTCTGGGCCGCCACCTACGTCCCCCCCGAGCCCGCCCACGGCCGGCCCGGCATGGCCCAGGTCATCCACGCGCTCTCCGGCGCCTGGCAGTCCCAACGCCAAGACGTCCTCACCCAAGCCGAACAAGTCACCCAGGCCATGCGCGAGGTCGCCGACGCACAAGCCTCACCCTCAAATGCCCAAGAAATCGAGAACGAAGAAAACCCTCTCGCCTGGGTCGACGAGTCCACCGCCCGCGCCGTCGCCGCCGCCGTGAGCATGGCCGACCGCCGCTACGGCGGCTTCGGCGGCGCCCCCAAGTTCCCCCAACCCGCCCTCGTCGCCTTCCTCCACCACGCCGCGCAAGAATCCGAAGGCGAAGAAGCCCGCGCCCTCTCACGCGCCGTCGACCACACCCTCGCCGCCATGGCCCGAGGCGGCATGTTCGACCAGCTCGCCGGCGGGTTCCACCGCTACAGCGTCGACGACCGCTGGCTCGTCCCCCACTTCGAGAAGATGCTCTACGACCAGGGCCAGCTCCTGTCCCTCTACGCCCAGGCCCTCCGCGCCGCGCCGCCGTCCCACCCCGACGCCTCGCTCTGGCGCCAAACCCTCGCCGCCACCGTCCACTACCTCCAACGCGAAATGCGCGACGACACCGGCGCCTTCTTCTCCGCCCAAGACGCCGAGGTCGACGGCCACGAAGGCGGCAACTACCTCTGGACCCCAGACGAAATCCGCGCGGCCCTCGCCGATACGCCCGACCTCATCGAGCCCGCGCTCGAGCTCTTCGGCCTCAGTCGCGGACCCAACTTCACCGACCCCCACGTCCTCGGCGCCAAGCCCAAGAACGTCCTGTTCCTCGCGATAACCCCCGACCAGTGGGCCGCACGACTCGGCTTGGCCGAC
>JBCCXV010000418.1:0-1925 GCA_039191195.1 Planctomycetota bacterium | reverse complement strand
TCATTCAGCCGGTCCTGCGTCGCGCCGAACAGCACGTAACTCTGGTCTTTCTTGGAATCTTTCCCCCGCCGGAGCGTCGGCCGACCCGGGTCGCTCCGATCGACCCGCGCGTAGTGCCCCGACGCCACAAAGTCGGCCCCGATCGACCGCGCATAGTCGTGCAGACGCCCAAACTTCAGCCAGTCGTTGCACCGCACGCACGGGTTGGGCGTCCGGCCGGCGTTGTACTCGCCCACGAAGTAGTCGATGATCCGCCCGAAGTCCTTCTTGAAGTTCAGCACGTAGAACGGCACGCCCAGCGTCGCCGCCACCAAACGCGCGTCCGCCGCGTCGTTCACCGAGCAGCAGCCCTGCTTGTGCTTGCGCGCCTGCGGCAGCGCAATCGAACCGCCCCCCGAAGCCTCGCCGCTTGACGGAATCCGACACGCCTCGCCCTCCGTCTCGTCCCCCCCTCCCTCAGAAGGGTGGTCCGACCCCAGGCGCATGAAGCAGCCGACGACCTCGTAGCCGTCGTCCTTCAGCAGGGCCGCCGCCGCGGAGCTGTCGACCCCGCCGGACATCGCCACCACGACCTTCTTGCCAACGCCGGGCTTCATGTCGACATCGTAAGCCCCGCGCGCGTTCCGGCTAGGCTCGCCCGCGTGATCCGACGACCCCGCCGACACCCCGCCGCCTTGGCCAGCCTGGTCCTTACCTTCGCCGGCTGCCACAACGTCGCGCCCCCACAGACTCAACCCGCCCCCTTCACGCAACGCCGCGCGACCCAGCCCACGCCGCCCGAGCCCTCTCCGCCGCCAGCGGACCTCGCCGTCGTCGTCCGCACCCACGCCACCGGACCCTGGGCCATCCTCATCCGCACCGGCCCCCAAGGCGACGCCGCCGTCGAAACCCTCCGCGACCTCGCCGGCCCCGAACTCGCGGCCCCGCTCGGCGGCGCGCTGGCCCTGGCCCGCGCCATGGGCGCCGTCGATGACCCCGACAACCCCGGCCAGCCCGCCGCCTGGTCGCACTTCGCCGGCGTAAACCTCTTCGGCCCCACCGACCCCGAGCCGTTACGCAGCGCCCGCCGGCATGCCAACGCCGACGCCCTCGCCCGCATCGCCAATTGGCCTCTCGACCCGGACCTCAACGCCGGAGGCGCCGCCATCGTCGCCCTCTGCCCGAACCCGACCGCCGTGGGCGGGCCGCAGTTCCAAGGCCTCGGGCCCGTTGTCGCGGCCGTTTCCATGCACGGCGAAGGCCCGTCCCAGCGCATCCGCCTCGACGCCTGGCTCAGCGCGGTGCCGACCGCCACCGGCGAGCAAGCCCCCCTCGCCCAAGCCGTCGCCCGGTGGGCCAACCTGCCCCCCGGCGCGCACATCGCCGCGCCCCGCCTGCCCGACGGCCACTGGTGGGCCCGCCTGTGGTTCCGCGCCGACGCTCTCGGACCCCACGGCGATCCGCCCGACGTATCCGATCCGCCCGACGTATCCGATGCGCCCGCCGCCGCCATCGCCGCCGCCGCGTACGCCGCCCAAGGCGACGACCGCTTCGCCGCCAGCCCCTGGCATGGCGTTGTCGAGGTCTCGTCCGCCACCGGTTCCCCGCCGCCCGCAACCGGCGACCTCCTGGCGAAACTCAACGGCGCCCGCTGGGTCTACCCCCGCCCGCGCGTCGGGACGCCCGCCGAGTACGCCTGGCGGTACGCCGAGCGGCCCGCCGACGACCCGATCTTCTCGGATCTGCCAGAACAACCGGGTTGGACGCCCTTCCGCCTCCGCCTCGAAGCCGAGCCCGCCACGCTTGCCCGCTACGACGTCGGCGCCTTTGCCCTCTCCAACGTCGCCTTCCGTGGCTGGCTCGGGCAGGTCGACGGCCGAGGCCTCATCGTCACCTCGCCTTCCGACGCCCTGCTCGAAGAGGCCGTCGAAACCGCTCGGCGCAAC
>JBCCXV010000417.1:0-1932 GCA_039191195.1 Planctomycetota bacterium | reverse complement strand
GTCGCCTGCCCGGCCTGCAAGCTTAACCAATCCTCTGAACCTTCCGAGAACGAAGACCCCAGCGACAACCCCGCGCCCTGCGGCGGCCTCTGCGCCCTCTGCCAACTGATCGCCACGCTCGACACCCCGCTCCCGGTCGATCTGACCTGGGCCATCCACCGCGCCGGCCCGCTGCAGAAGCAGCCCGCGCCCGCGCGCATCGCCGCGAACCACACGCCCGGCGTCCCTCCGGCCCGCGGCCCCCCGCGCCCCCTCGCCTAGCCGCGCGTACCCGACATCCCGACCCACTCCTGACCCGGAGGCGCCCATGCCCCGCCGCGGTTGGAGCCTCGTCGAGTTGCTCGTGACGCTGGCGATCATCGCCTTGCTGTCGTCCATCCTGCTGCCCGCCTTGTCCGCGGGACGCCAGTCGGCCCAGCGCACCGCGTGCTTGGCCAACCTGCGATCCCTCGGGCAGGCCCACGCCGCATACCTGGCCGACCACAACGGCGCCATGATCGGCACGTCGCACGGCGACTCCTGGATCGAGGCTCTCAAACACGACTACAGCCCCGACCTGCTGCTCCGCTCGCCTATCGACACCAGCCCCCACTTCCCCGGGGGCGTCGCCATCAACGGCCAGCACCGGCAGACCAGCTACGCGCTCAACCGATACCTCGCGCCCGACTTCGTCGCCGGCGTCAACACCATCGACGAGGTCCGCGCGCCCGCGTCCACCGTGCACTTCGTCATCAAGACCTTCGAAGCACGCACGCCCACCGACCCGGCGCCTGTCGCCGACCACATCCACCCCGACCAGTGGACCCCCTTCCTCGGAACCACCGCCGGCCGAGCCGCCGCCGAGGTCCAACTCCACGCCCACGGCGGGCCGCCCGCCTCGACCGAGTCCATCGCGCCCTACGGCTACGCCGACGGCCACGCCGAAACCCAGCGCTTCGGCATCGTCTTCAACAGCCTCCAAGACAACCGCTTCAACCCCAAGCTCGCCCGCTAACCCGCGGAAACAGCCTCCGAGCAATCCGGCTTATTCGAGAACAACAAGAAAGACCCAACCATGACACGCAACACGTTCCACACCACAGCCCTCGTCCTCGCCGCCGCCTGCGCGACCCCCGCCCTCGCCCACGACGGCCGGCGCTTCCAGGTCGAAGTCGTCGACAACCAACTCGTCGCCCGCGGCCTCAACACCCAGAACAACGCCATCAGCCCCGGCGGACAGACCACCGTCATCGACACCAAAGGCTTCCGCCCCTACACCTCCGCCAACCACGGCCACTGGACCTACCCCGACGCCGTCACCACCCTCGTCCCCGGCTCCACCCTGCCCGGTTACGACCTCGGCCAGGGCGCCGACGCCCTCGCCGGCCACGACCTCACCTACACCATCACCGGCGCCTTCAAGTGGACCGGCGTCAGCGCCGTCCTCGTGCCCGACCCCACTTTCGTCCTGCCCACCCTCCCCGCCTTCGTGCCCGATGGAACCGTCCCCAACTTCGAGCCCCTGGCTCCCGAAGAAGAGATCCGCGTCGCCTACATCGACCCCGACAGCCTCGTCTTCAGCGACGTCACCACCGATGCGCCCGGCGGAACCCTACCCCTAGTCAACAGCTTCGACGGCGTCCTCAACTTCGACGCCGACGGCTTCGCCGACGCGCCCGGATCCAACGGCTACGACATCGACGTCACCTACGCCTACTTCCACGACCAAGACGCCCTCCCCGTCGACACCCTCTACGTCATCGAGTCCACCCTCAGCACCACCGCCCCCGGCGTCGCCGACAGCGACACCATCTACACCATCCTCTCGCCCGACGGCGCTAACCCCGCCCAGCGCCTCCACTTCGCCGCCCTCTACGTCGAAGCCTTCCTCGGAACCTTCCTCCCGGGCGACGCCAACGGCGACGGCGTCGTCGACCTGCTCGACTTCGACGT
>JBCCXV010000416.1:0-1941 GCA_039191195.1 Planctomycetota bacterium | reverse complement strand
TTCCTGACCGTTTCGGACGTTTTAGCCGCGCGTACGGCGACCCTCGCGTCCGATAAAGCGCATCGGCCTTCGATCGGGCGACTTGAGCCCTTTGGTGGATAAAAGCTGCGGCTCGGCGAGGCGACTTGACGACAACTGCACGGAACCGCTATTGGGTACGCAGGAATGTGGGGTTCCGGACCAACCGATGTCCTGGCCCGGCCCCAACGAGCCTGCGACCCACCTTGGGTTTGTCCTGGCCTTTTGACCGGCGTCGCGTGGATGACCGGCGGCCCCCAACGGACGTCACCACCGGTAAGGAGTCAATCATGACCACTCGCACCCGTTCGACCCTCCTTGGCGCCGCCTTCGCCGCGGCCGCAGCCCCGGCGCTCCCGGCGCTCGCCCAGGAGGGCCCCAACACCGGCTCGCTTTCGTTCTCGAGTTCGGCCACCGTCACGACCCACTACTTCTTCCGCGGCATCCTCCAGGAAGACCAGGGTCTGATCCTGTGGGCCGACGGCAGCGTGACGGCTTCGCTGATCGACCGCGACGACTTCGCGCTCGACGGCTACTTCGGCATCTGGAACAGCTTCCACTCGGAAGGCACCGGCAGCGCCGGCGCGAACGACCAGGTCTTCGAGACCGACTTCTTCGCGGGTCTGACGTTGGCCGCGTTCGAAGCCTGGACCTTCGACGTCGCCTACATCTTCTACACCTTCCCCAACAACGCGTTCGCCACGGTGGAAGAACTCGACTTCACCGTCAGTTTCGACGACAGCGCGCTGTGGGAAGGCATCCTCTACGAAGGCTTCGCCCTGGCCCCGTACGTCTTGATCGCCTTTGAGATCGAGAACACGGCGTTCGGCGCCGACGAAGGCATCTACGTCGAGCTCGGCGTGGCCCCCGAGTACACCGTGCTCGAAGGCGGCGACTACCCGGTGACCCTCGCCGTGCCCGTGATCCTGGGCTTCTCGCTCGACGACTACTTCGACCCCGCCACCCCCGGCAGCGACGACGACGAGCTCGGCTTCGTCCAGATCGGCGTGCACGCTTCGGTGCCCCTGCCGTTCATCCCCGAGTCGTACGGCTCGTGGGGCGGCTACGCCGGCCTCGACGCCATCTTCCTCGCCGACAACCTCGAAGCCGCCAACAACGGCGAAGACTTCGAGCTGATCGCCAGCGGCGGCGTGGCCCTCGAGTACTAAGCCACCCGGGTCGTCCTGCACGGCCCACCGGTTTGCCAATACCAAGCCCGGCTCTCACGAGCCGGGCTTTTTTTTGCGCGCTCCTCCATGCAAACCCGCCACATGGCCCCGCGCACTCAGGCCGGGACGCCGACCAGCTCGCGCACCGCGCGAATCAGCACATCGACCTCGTCTTCCCGCGTGTCGGGGCCGAAGCTCGCGCGGACGCAGCCGTCCGGCGCCCCGACGGCCTCGCAAGCGCCCGGCGCACAGTGGAAGCCGGCCCGCACGGCGACGCCGAACGACGCCGTCAGCGCCGCGGCGACCTCTTGGCAGGGCCAGCCGTCGATGACGAAGCTCTGGACGCCCGTGCAGGCGTCGGGGTCGGCTGGGCCGAGCAGCCGTACGCCATCGAGGTCTTGCAGGCCCCGCCGTAGGCGTTGCCGCAGGGCGCGTTCGTGGGCGAGGGCGTCGGCATCGTCGCGCTTCGCCGTGGCAGGGCATTGAAGGATCGCGTGGCCGAGTCCGGCGACGCCGGGCAGGTTGGGCGTGCCGGCCTCGAAGCGTGCCGGCAGCTCGGGCGGCATGGCGGTCGGCTCGCTGGAGCCCTCGGCGCCGCCGAGACGCCAGGGCGCGAGCGTGAAACTGCCGCGCGGCGTGGTCCACCGGCCGCGCTGGTCGAACCGGGGCCCCAGCGCGAGCAGGCCGACGCCCGTCGGCCCCCGCCAGCTCTTGTGGCCCGAGCAGGCCAGCAGGTCGATCGGCATGGACGACA
>JBCCXV010000415.1:0-1950 GCA_039191195.1 Planctomycetota bacterium | reverse complement strand
CGCACCTTGCCCTGGCGTCGGTCAGGCAAGGGCAGGTCGGTGTGCATGAGGGGGGGCGGGGCGGTCATCCGGAGAGGCTAACGCGAGATGGGAGAACTAATCCATCCACCATTCCATCACGACCAAGGGATCCCAGAAGATGTAGAGCAAGGCCAAGACCCAAGCGAGACCGACCACGAGCATCCAGATCGCTCCCTTGGCCACAGACTCCTTGGAGAAGAAGGCCAAGGGCAGTACAAGCGGAAGCGCTGCAATGGAGGCCACGAGCGTGAGGCCTGTGAATATGTGCAACGGGTCGAGAGACCGTATGGACGTTGGGTCGTGCTGCCACGCGATCGGCCTTTGCCCCAGCTCCCGCCAGGCCAGCAACCACTCGGCGTGTGCGAGCAAGATGAAGACCCACGGGACGAACAGCCCAGCCCACGTATAGATTGACGCGCACCTACGGAAGGCCGCGACGGTTTCAGGCGAAAACTGGATGCCACGCGCATCTTGCATAGCGGTGGCGATACCGCTCAGAACTGCTTGAGGAATCGCACGTCGTTCTGGAACAGCAGGCGGATGTCGGGGATGTTGAACCGGCGCATGGCCAGGCGTTCGATGCCCAGGCCGAAGGCGAAGCCGGTCCACGCTTCGGGGTCGTAGCCCACGGCTTCGAACACGGCCGGATCGACCATGCCGCAGCCGCCGACCTCGACCCACTCCAGGCCTTTGCCCAGGTCCATCTTCACGTAGAGCTCGGCCGAGGGCTCGGTAAACGGGAAGTAGCTGGGCACGAGTTTCACGTCGGCCTCGGGGCCGAAGAGGGTCTTGGCGAAGCCGACGAGCGTGCCCTTGAGGTCGGCCATGGTCACGTGCTTGTCGACGTAGAGGCCTTCGACTTGGTGGAACATCGAGAAGTGCGTGGCGTCGTGCTCGTCCGGCCGGTAGACGCGCCCGACCGACACCACGCGCACCGGCGGGGGGGTGGACTCCATCACGCGGATCTGGACGGTCGACGTCTGCGAGCGCATGAGGCTCGGGTTCGGCGCCGTGGGATCGGTGAGATAGAAGTTGTCGAGCGGGTCGCGCGCGGGGTGCTCGGCCGGGATGTTGAGCGCGACGAAGTTGTGGTGTTCGTCCTCGACCTCGGGCCCTTCGACCGGGGTGAAGCCGAGCCGGCCGAAGGCGTCGAGGATTTCGTCGATGACTTGACCGATGACGTGGCGACGGCCCATGCGCGGGGGCAGGCCGGGCTCGGTGACGTCGACGCGCGGTGCGGCGGGCTTGGCCGTCGCGAGCTCGGCCTTGCGGGCGTCGAAGGCCTTCTGGACGGTCTGCTTGAGGGTGTTGGCGGCCTTGCCGAAGGCGGGTTTTTCGGCGGGCGGCACCTTGCCCATCTGGCCCATGACCGCCTTGAGCTCGCCCTTGGTCCCGAGGTACCGGATGCGGAAGGCTTCGAGGGCGTCGGCGTCTTGCACGGCCTGGAGGTCGGCGATGGCGCGGGCTTGGAGGTCGTCGATGGCTTGCGTCATGAGACGCAAAGAATACCGCCCCCTGGAAGTAGGCGCGAGTTGCCCGCGATGGCCTGTGGGGGGCGGGTGGCTCGCCGGTGATGCGTAGCCCGCGATGAGTTAGTCCGGCAGGCCGGGGCGGGCGCCGATGTCGCGGCGGAAGTGGGCGCCGTCGAAGGCGATGCGCTCGGCGGCGGCGTTGGCCTTGTCGCGTGCGGCGGGGATGGTGTCGGCCACGGCCGAGACCGAGAGCACGCGCCCGCCCGCGGTGACGACCTGCCCGTCGGCGTTGCGGGCCGTGCCGGCGTGGAAGACTGTGACGTCGGGGTCGTCCTCGGCGGCGAGGTCGTCCAGGCCGGTGATGGGCAGGCCCTTGCGGTAGTCGCCGGGGTATCCGCCGCTGGCGAGCACGACGCTGACGCAGGGGCGGGGGTCGAAGGACAGGTCGGCCTGGTCG
>JBCCXV010000414.1:0-1952 GCA_039191195.1 Planctomycetota bacterium | reverse complement strand
GGGCGCGCCGTGTTCGCGATCCCAGAAGCCGACGCGTCGGCCCCGCCCCCGTCGCTGTGGAAACGGCTGTCGGGCGTGGTCGGCCGGGCCGGCGGGCCGCGCGGCGCGATCCCGGTGGACGACTCCAAGCGCCTCAAGACCGCCGCCGCGGGCCTGAAGAAGCTCGAGCCGGGCTGCCTGGCCTTCGCCGCCGCCGCGGGGCGCGAGGCGCTGTCGGTGGAGCGCTGGCTGGAACACGTCGCCGACATCCCGCCGGAAGACCTGCCCTGGTACGCGGGCGGGTCCGAGCCCCTGCCGTCGGCGATCAGCCCGGGGGAGTTCGCCATCGCCCGCGGCATGCTCCGCAACGCCTGCCAGCAGAGCGAGCTGATCGTGGCCGACCTGAAAGTCGCCGTGTGCTACGAAGACCGGTTCAACCGGATGATCGACGCGACGCGGTCCAAGGCCGCGGTCGGCTTCGCCTTCGTCAGCGGGCACCTCGACGCGATCTTCCAGCGCTTCGGCGCCCACAAGCCGCGCGTGTTCGTCGACCGCCAATCGGGCCGCGTGCGCTACCGCGACCCGCTGCACACCGCGTTCCCCGACCTCGTGCTCGACGTGCTGGAAGAATCGCCCGAGCGGTCGATCTACCGCCTGGCCGACCCGAGCACGGGGCGCGAGATGGCCGTGTGTTTCCAGACCGCCGCCGAGTCGGCCCACCTGCCGGTCGCACTGGCCTCGATGCTCGCCAAGTACACCCGCGAGCTGCTGATGGCCCGGTTCAATGCCTGGTTCGTCGATCGGCTGCCCGGGCTCGCGCCCACGGCCGGCTACGGGCGCGACGCCAACCGCTTCCGCGACGACATCGCGCCCCACCTGTCGCGCCTCGGCGTCGATCCGGCCGAACTGCGAAGACGGGCGTGACTGCCCCGCTCCCACAGCCCGATCCGAGCGGACCCGACCCGGGGCGCCCGCGGATCGTGCACGTCATGCACCGGCTGGACCGGGCCGGCGCCGAGGTGCTCGCCGACCAGATCGTCCGCGAGCTCTCGGGCGAGTTCCGCTTCGCCTTCTGGCTGCTCGACGGCGTGGGCGCGATCGGGCGAGGCCTGCGGGAGCAAGGCTTCGACGTCGTCGAGCTCGGCCGGCGCCCGGGGCTGGACACGCGCGTGATTCGCAGGCTGCGGGCGATGATGCGCCAAGACCGGCCGGCGGTGATCCACGCCCACCAGTACACGCCGTTCTTCTACGCCGCCGCGGCGCGCCTGACCCGCCTCCCCGCCGCCGCCCCGCCGATCCTCTTCACCGAGCACGGCCGGCACTACCCCGACGTCGTCTCGGCCAAGCGCCGGCTGGCCAACCGCGTGCTGCTGCGCCGCCAAGACCGCATCACAGCCGTGGGCGGGTTCGTGCGCGACGCGCTGGTCGAGCGTGAGGGCCTGCCGGGCGACCGTATCGAGGTGGTCTACAACGCCGTCGACGCCGACGGCTTCGACGCGGGGCAAGACGCAAGCTCACAAGCGATGCGCGAAAGCGCCCGCGCAACGTTAGGGCTCGACCCGGACACGCCGGTCGTGATGCAGGTGGCGCGCTTCCATCCGGTGAAGGACCACGCGACGTCGATCCGCGCGATCGCCCGGGTGCGCAAGGAGCTGCCCTCGGCCGTGCTCGCCCTGATCGGCGATGGACCGGAGCGCACAAACCTCGAAGCGCTGACTCACGAGCTCGGCGCTGACGACGCGGTTCGCTTCTACGGCGTCCGCAGCGATGTGGCCGACCTGCTGCCGGCCGCCGACGTGTTCGCGCTGTCGAGCCTGAGCGAAGGGGTGTCGTTGACCCTGCTCGAAGCCATGGCCGCCGGGCTGCCGATCGCCGCGACCGACGTGGGCGGCAACCCCGAAGTGGTCGAGCACGGTCAAACCGGCCTGCTCTCGCCCCGGCGGGACGCGGGATCTCTTGCCGTCAACCTGCTG
>JBCCXV010000413.1:0-1965 GCA_039191195.1 Planctomycetota bacterium | reverse complement strand
CTGCCGTAGCCAAACGCCACGCCCAAAATGAGCACAGCCAGCAAAAGCGACCGCACCGAAGGTAGCACATCCGGGGGTTCGTCACTTGCAAATGGAGAGGCTAGCACGAGGTGCTGGAGGGGGCGGAGCCGGAGACGAAGGCCGGGGACGACGCGACGCCGGCGGTGCGTAAGGCCGAGCCGGCCGAGCCGCGTCGGGCGGCGGCGTCGTGAGATCACAACGTGGTACGAGCCGCGACCGTGAGGGAGCGGGGCCGGCCGCCATCGGCTCGAATGCCGGGGGACGGCGCCTGCAACCCTAAGCGCATCGGTCCAAGGCCGCCCTCCCTTACGGTCGGGCCTCGTCACACGTCAATCGGTCACAACGCCCTCAAGATCACCGGGGCATGCGGGCTCGTTCTCGCGAGTTGCTACCCTCGACGTCCGTGACGGAACTCCGTGCGGCCGTGGGGGTCGCGATTTTCGTCGGGGTGGCGTGGTGCTTGTCTTCGCACAAGCGCCGGTTCCCGGTGCGCGTGGTGGTGGGCGGGCTGGCGCTGCAGTTGGCCTTGGCGGCGGTGGTGCTGGGCTGGGAGCAAGGGCAGAAGCTGCTGCAGGGCTTCGCGGCGGGCCTGGTGGACCTGCTGAACTACGCGGTGGTGCCGCCGGCCGAGACGCTGTTTGGTGCGTTGGGCACGGGCGACCCGGCAAGCCCGGTGGGGTTTGCGTTCGCGTTCGCGGGGACGGGGCTGGTGGGGATTCTGTTTTTCAGCACGCTGCTGGCGATGCTGTATCACCTGAGGATCATGCCGGCGATCGTGTGGGCGTTTGGCGTGGTGCTCAAGCGGGTGCTGGGGGTGTCGGGGGCCGAGGCGATGTCGTCGGCGGCGAACGTGTGCGTGGGTCAGACCGAGGCGCCGCTCGCGATCCGGCCTTACTTGGACAAGCTCACGCGGTCGGAGCTGATGGCGGTGATGACCGGGGGGTTCGCGACGATCGCCGGCTCGGTGCTGGTGATCTACATCGGGATGATCGGGGGCGCGGCGCCGGAGCTGAAGGAGATCGGGGGCGACTTCTTGGCGGCGTCGATCATGTCGGCGCCGGCGGCGCTGCTGATCGCGAAGGTGATGGTTCCGGAGGTCGATAAGCCCGAGACGGCCAAGCCGATCGGGTTCGTCGAGGCGGTGAAGGGCGACGGCCGTCACGCGAACCTGATCGACGCGGCGACGACCGGCGCCCGCGAAGGCTTGTTCCTCTATCTGAACGTTGTCGCCATGCTGCTGGCGTTTACGGCGCTGGTGCTGGGGGCGAACTGGGCGTTGCAAGGCGTGGCGTTTTCCCTAGGCGGCTGGGAGGTGAAAGCCGGCGACGCGACGCTGCAGAGCATGCTTGGGTTCGTGCTGGCGCCGGCGGCGTGGGCGATCGGCGTGGTGAACTGGGCCGACTGCCAGGCGGTGGGCGGGCTGCTGGGGATCAAGATCGCGACCAACGAGTTTGTGGCGCTGGGTGACATGGCGGGGATGTTGACGGCGGCGCCGGGCGAGGGCGGCTTCCAAGACCCGCGTTCGGCGCGGCTGGCGGTGTATGCGCTCTGCGGGTTTGCGAACTTCGCGTCGATCGGCATCCAGATCGGGGGGATCTCGTCGCTGGCGCCGGGGCGGAAGGCCGAGTTGGCGAAGCTGGGCCTGCGGGCGATGGTGGGCGGGGCGATGGCGAGCTGGATGACCGCGGCGGTGG
Organism: Planctomycetota bacterium; assembly: GCA_039191195.1. Taxonomy (GTDB): domain Bacteria; phylum Planctomycetota; class Phycisphaerae; order Phycisphaerales; family Phycisphaeraceae; genus JBCCBV01. Next base: position 250 of record JBCCXV010000413.1, on the reverse strand, counting down.
CGGGGCTGTTCATCTAACCCCCCTGCCCCCCGGAAAGCCCCCCGGAGATTCCCGCGGGAAGGCGGCCGGCAGGCGGGTGCGCGGGCGCGCGTGGGGTCGCCAAGGCCGTGCGGGTCCCGCTAGCATCGGGGCATGACGCCCCCGCCCGACTCTGCTGCTGAAACGGCCGCCCCGCCGACGGTTCCCGCGTTCGATCTGAAGGCCCAGTGGGCCGAGGTGCGCGAGGAGACGCTGGCGGAGGTGACGCGCG
>JBCCXV010000412.1:0-1984 GCA_039191195.1 Planctomycetota bacterium | reverse complement strand
AGCGCCCCCGCCCCCGGAAGTAACCCCGGCGGCTCGCTCGGCCGCGGAAGCGCCTGCACGCTCTCAATCTTCCGGGGGTGTTGGCGATGCGCTTTTGGCGTTGCTGTGCGATCCGAACATCGCATCGAAGCGCTGGGTGGTTCGTCAGTACGACCACGAGGTGCAAGGCGGGTCCGCGGTGAAGCCGTTGGTCGGTCCGGCGGGCGAGGGGCCGGGGGATGCGTCGGTGCTCCGGCCGAAGGCGGGCTCGCACAAGGGCGTGGTGCTCGGATGCGGGCTGGCGCCGCACCTGTCGGAGAAGGCGACCGCCGAGGGGTTGGCCGAGGATGGCGACTCGTACTGGGCGACGTTGGCGGCGGTGGACGAGGCGGTGCGCAACGCGGTGTGCGTGGGGGCGGACCCGTCGCGGCTGGCGATCCTGGACAACTTCTGCTGGCCGCGGTGTACCGACCCGGCGCAGCTGGGCTCGCTGACCCGCGCGGCGGTGGCGTGCTACGACGGGGCGATGGCTTACGGTTCGCCGTTTGTGTCGGGCAAGGACTCGCTGTCGAACCAGTTCGTGACGGAGTCGGGGCGGGTGATCACGATCCCGCCGACGATGCTGATCACGGCGATGGGGGTGGTGGAGGACGTGCGTAAGTGCGTGACGATGGACCTCAAGCGGTCGGGGAACGCGTTGTTGCTCGTGGGGCCCGCGGACGTGGTTGCGGGGGCGATGGGCGGTTCGTTCTATCGGCGGGTGTGGGATGCGCAGGCGGGGACCGGCGCGATCCCGCGCGTGGACCTGGCGCTCGGGCCGGCGGCGGCGAAGGCCGTGGCGGGTTGGATCGGTGAGGGGCGTGTGGCTTCGGCGCACGATTGCTCGGAAGGCGGGTGGCTGGTGGCGGCGGCCGAGATGGCGATCGCCGGCGGCTTAGGTTTGCGCTTGAGCTGCGCGGGCGACGCCGTGAGCGCGTTCGGCGAGGCGCCGTCGCGGTATGTGCTGGAGGTGTCGGCAGAAGACGCCGGGGCGCTGGCGGCGCAGGCCGAGGCGGCCGGGCTCGTGTGCATCGATCTGGGCGAGGTGATCGAGGCGCCGCGGCTTGGGTGGGAGGTCGGCGGGGTGGACGTGGCGGTCGAGGCGTTGTTCGAGGCGTGGACGGCGCCGTTGGACTGGTGACGGGTCGGGTGCAAGCGATGGCCAAGCCGGCGGCACAACCCGACCCCGCGGACGCGACGGTCTATCTGATCGACGGCCATGCGCAGATGTTCCGTTCGTACTTTGCCATTCGCTCGGGGATGACGAGCCCGGTGACGGGCGAGCCGACCAACGCGCTGTTCGCGTTCGCCGGGATGCTGCTGAAGCTGTTCCGTGAGCTCAAGCCGGTGTACGCGGCGATGGCGGTGGATCGCAGCGGCAAGACGTTTCGGCACGAGATCGACCCGGACTACAAGGGCACCCGGCCGGACGCGCCCGAGGACTTCAAGGCGCAAGTGCCGCGGATGATCGAGATGGCCGAGGCGTTCGGCCTGCCGATCCTGGGCGACGACCTCGCCGAGGCGGACGACATCCTGGCGACGCTGGCGGACACGCTCACGGGCGAGCACGCCGGGGTGCGCGTGCGGCTGGTGTCGAAAGACAAAGATCTGGATCAGGTGTTGTCGGACCGGGTGACTTTGTTTGACATCCATACGGGCGACGAGCTGACCGAGGAGGGGTTGTGGGCTAAGAAGAAGATCCGGCCGGCGATGGCGATCGACTACCAGGCGCTGGTGGGCGACACGAGCGACAACGTGCCGGGCGTGCCGGGCATCGGCCCGAAGACGGCGGCGACGCTGCTGGAGCGGTTCGGGTCGCTGGACACGCTGGTGGCGTCGACGGGCGAGCTCAAGGGCAAGCAGAAAGAGCGGCTGGAAGAAGCGATCGCCAACGGTCAGCTGGAGACGTCGCGCAAGCTCGTGACGCTGCGGCGGGACGTCGACGGCGGGTTCGATCTGGGCGCGT
>JBCCXV010000411.1:0-2024 GCA_039191195.1 Planctomycetota bacterium | reverse complement strand
GGATCTGGCGGCGTGGCTTCTCGAAGACGCGCTGCCGGTGCGGCTGCAGGTGCAGCTGCACAAGCTGGTGTGGTCGCCGACGGCGCGGGGGGTGTAGCGGTGCCGACGCGTTTGATCCGCAAGTTTGACTTTCATGCGGCGCACTTCTTGCCGGGGTTTCCTGAGGGCCACGCCTGCCGGACGGTGCACGGCCACACGTACCAGTGCGAGATCGTGCTCGAGGGCGACACCGACCCGGACACGGGCATGCTGGTGGAGTTCGACGAAGTCAAGCGTGCGTTGGCGCCGGTCGAAGCGACGCTCGACCACGCGATGCTCAACGAGCTTGAGGGGCTTGCGAACCCGACGACCGAGGTGCTGGCGAAGTGGGTGTATGACCGGATCAAGCCTGCGCTGCCGATGCTCGCGTGCGTGCGTCTGTTTGAGACGCCGCGCAACGGGGTGGAGTACGACGGCGGGTAAAGCTCAGGCGGTCGACGCGCCTTCGCCTTGTGGCGCGGGTGTATCGACGGGGTCGACGGGGATGTCGTGCACGCGGTCGATGACGCCGGCGTCGGCGCAGGCCGCGTAGAAGGCGGCGATGGCGTCGAGTTCGGCCGGGCCTACGCGGTAGCGCAGGTATTCGCCGACGTATTGGCGGGCGAGGTCGGTCGGCCAGCCGTGCTCGGCGCTGTAGCGGTCGATGAGCGTGTCGAGGCCGGCGAGGTTGCGATCGAGCAGGCCGGCCAGCCGGGCGGGCGCGTCGCCAAGCTGGGTGTCCTGCCGGGCCATCCAGGTGGCGAAGACGAAGGGCCGGCCGGTGTGGCGCTTCCAGGCGTCGCCCAGGTCGAGCTGTTGCGCTTCGGGCAGGCGTTCGAGTTCGGGCACGACTTTGTCGCCGATGAGCAGGGCCGCGTGGGCGCCGGTTCCGAGCGGATCGAGGGGTTTGGCGCCGGCGGCGGGTTGGACGAGGCGCGGGTCGACGCCGTAACGGGCCCGCCAGAGGCAGCGCAGCAGCGCGACGGAGGTGTGGCTGTCGGGGTCGGCGACGACGGTGCGGACCTGGTCGAAGGGCCGGTCGGCGAAGAGTCGGACGGTGAGGGTGGCGCCGTCGCAGCCGATGCCGCCGGCGGGGACGAGCCGCAGGGGCGTGGCGGCCCGCTGGGCGTCGATCACGGGGCAGAGGGCCAGGTCGAACCGGCGGTCTTCCAGGCCGTCTAAGAGCGCGGACGGCGCGTCGAGGTGCAGCTCGGCGCCGGGCAGGGCGGTTTGGAGGCCGTGGATCAGGGGCTTGGCGTTGAGGAAGCCGACGCACCCGATCCGGAGGCCGTGTGAGTAGCCGTCCCGGGCGCTTACGGGGGCGCTTCCGGGGGTTGCGGGGGTGTTCCCGGGGGGGCGGTCGTGCCGATGAGCGAGGATGGTGCGGTTGTGCGTCAGGGCAAGGAGACTGTAGCGCCGAGTTGGCCGGCGCCGTCCGGGAATATCGAGCCCGGCGATCCGATCAGGTCCAAGACCAAGGAGCCTCGCCGATGACCCAGCCGAGCCCCGATCGCCCCGCGCCGACACCCGTGGAGGGTTCCCCGGACGCGGACGGCGCCAAGCGCCCCGACCTGAACCTGGCGGCGCCCCCGAAGATGGTGGGCCGTCGCGGCGCGAAGGCTCCCCGGGTCAAGCGGAGTCGGAAGGGCTGGTTGGCGCTGTTCGCCGTGGCCGGCCTGGGCGGCGCCGTGGCCGCGGTGGCGTTGGCGCCGATGGCGATCAGCAGCGGGCCGGGTCAGAAGTACGCGCGCCAGTTGGCGCAGCAGGTTTCGCCGGGCGCGATCGATTTCGAACACATCCACGTGGGTTGGCTCAGCCCGACCCGGATCGAGGGGCTTCGGTACCGCGACACGGGCGTGGGCGTGGACCTGTCGGTCGATTCGGCGGTCACCAGCCGTTCGTTGGGCGACCTGCTGCTTTCGCGCGACCTGGGCGTGGTGGAAGCGAGCGGGGTGGAGCTCGACCTCACGCTGCCGCGTGCGCCGCGGGCCGACGGCCCGCCGCCG
>JBCCXV010000410.1:0-2031 GCA_039191195.1 Planctomycetota bacterium | reverse complement strand
GAGTCCTCCTTGTTGGAGGCGACGCGGAGGACGAACCAGTTCATGCCCGCGGTGACCAGGGGGTCGGCGTCGGCGGGGATGTTGGAGGCGGCGAGGTCGTGATCGGAGAGGGCGGCGGTGTCGAGGTCGGCCATGGGGGTCACCGGGTGGTGGGTGGTTCGTGAGGCGGGCGGGCGATGGGCGGGCGGGGCGGAGGGGTCAGGACGATCGGCGGGTGCGGTGGCGTTACTCGCCGCCGGACTCGAGGACACCGGCGAGTCGGAACAGCTGGAAGAAACCGATGTCGACGACGAAGAGCAGGGCGGCCATGAGGAAGGTGCCGGCGATGACGACGAGGGTCGAGCCGATGACCTCGCGTCGCGAGGGCCAGTTGACCTTGTTCATCTCGGCTTCGGTGTCGATGCAGAACTGGACGATCCGCTTGTTGACGCCGAAGAGGTAGTAGAAGAGGGCGGCGAAGCCGAGGATGACGCCGGCGGCCATCCCGCCCTGCCAGTACAGGAGGTTGTCGGCGGCGACCCAGACCGAGAAGCGGCCCCAGAGCCAGCCGACACCGGCGAGGACGATAGCGCCGAAGCCGGCGGCGGAGAGCCAGCGGGTGTAGTAGCCCTGGCCGGGCTTGTAGACGCTCATGAAGCCGCCGCCCCCGGAAGCGGAGGAGGCGTCGGCGGAGCGGTTGGCGGGGGTTGAGGCGCTGGGCATGGTGGTCGGTCGGTTTCGGGGGGTGCGGTGGACGCCCACGGCTTCAGGCCGCGGGCTTCGGGGGTCGTCAAGCACGGGCGGAGGGACTTGAACCCACGACCTGCTGATTTGGAATCAGCTGCTCTGCCAACTGAGCTACGCCCGTGTGGTCGGACAGGCCGGCGTGAGGCCGACGGGGGACACGGCGAGGGCGAGAGCCGCCGGGATCGGGCCGGGTCCCCGAATAACAACGCCCCCGCGGGTGGCGAGGGCGTTGACGTATTAAACCGGGGTTGAGGCGGTCGGTCAAGCCGTCGCCACAGATCGCGGCGGCGTTACTTGCGCTTGATCTTGTGCAGCGTGTGCTTGCGGAGGCGGGGGCTGAACTTCATGAGCCCGTCCTTGAGCTTCTCGGGCATGCCGCCCTTGACGTTGACGGGGGTGCGGTAGTTCAGGTCGCCGGTCTCGCTGCACTGCAGCCAGACGTCTTCGACGGCGTCTTTGCTTTTCTTGGCCATGGGGACGACCTCGCGGGAGGAATAAAGCGTCGGCCGGGGCTTTCACCTCGGCCGACGGTGGAATTCGTGAACTACTCGAGGATCTTGGTGACCACGCCCGAGCCGACGGTGCGGCCGCCTTCGCGGACGGCGAAGCGCGACTGCTCTTCGAGGGCGATGGGCTTCTCAAGGGTGATCTTCATCTGGACGTTGTCGCCGGGCATGCACATCTCGGCGCCGCCCATCAGCTCGATCGAGCCGGTCACGTCCGTGGTGCGGACGTAGAACTGGGGCTTGTAGCCGGAGAAGAACGGCGAGTGGCGGCCGCCCTCTTCCTTGGTCAGGACGTAGACCTCGCCCTCGAAGACCTTGTGAGGGTTGATGGTCTTGGGGGCGGCAAGGACCTGGCCACGCTGGATCTGCTCCTTCTCAACGCCACGGAGCAGGCAGCCGCAGTTGTCGCCGGCGATGCCCTCGTCCATGGACTTGTTGAACATCTCGACGCCGGTGACGGTCGTCTCCTGCGTGTCGCCGAGGCCGACGATCTCGACCTTGTCGCCGACCTTGACCTTGCCGCGCTCGATACGGCCGGTGGCGACCGTGCCGCGGCCCTTGATGGAGAACACGTCCTCGACGGCCATCATGAACGGCTTGTCGGTCTCGCGGTCCGGCTCGGGGATCCAGGTGTCCAGGGCGTCCAGGAGGTCCTGGATGCACTTGCTCTTCTCGGGGTCCTCGGGGTTTTGCAAAGCCGGGAACGCGGCGCCCTTGATGATGGGGGTGTCGTCCGACAAGTGTCACGAATGTCACAAGCCTTGATGATGTCACCATAACCAATGATGGTCTCATCATG
>JBCCXV010000409.1:0-2034 GCA_039191195.1 Planctomycetota bacterium | reverse complement strand
ATAGTGCTATCAGCACGCTTGGACCGGGTCAACACCCCGCCCACAGCCCCAGCAGAACAACAGAACGTAGGCCACGCGAAAGTTCCTTGACCGGCCACCAGCCCAGCAGTAGCTTGGCCCTGGGCCCGCAGCCCAGCGTACAAGAGTCGTGCGGAGCATCTCGCTTCGCGTGGTGATCACCGCCGCCCTGCCTCGTGTTGGGCCGTGGGCCGGTTGCAGTACGGCGATCCACGCAGGCGCTTGCGCGACGCTCCGTCAACACGAGAGCAGCGGCCACCAAGCCGATCGCCTTGGTTGCGCGCCGGACACTCGACGCCACAGGGCAAAGCTCAGTCGTCGATGCGCTCCCCACGGACTCGCCCGCTGGGCATCGACAGCTCCCGCACGATGATGTCGCGCGCCGTGAACCCGCCATGGACTTGAACACACACACCCATCAGCAACCTGCACCGTGACGTTGCGTCACCCACACCGCCTTCAACCTCCCCACCACAGACCCCGCGCGTAAGCCGAAACCTACCGTGATCCACGTACGCGAAGCCAACCCGAACGACCGCGACGCACTCGTCGATCTGGCCTACGCCGCCGGCTACGGCCTGACCACCCTCAGCCCCGACGCCAATCGCATCGCCCAACGCCTTGAGCCCGCCGCACGCCGAAGCCGCCCCCTGTTGGTGCTTGTCGATCCCGACCGGCCGGGCGACATCCTGGGCTGCGCCGGCATGTACACCCGCGTCGGAGACCCCGTACGCGTGGAGCCGTTCTACGCCTACCGCCTCGAGAAGACCATCCACCAGAGCGAACGCCTATCGGTACGCACCCAGGTCGACTCGCTCCACCTCGTGGCCCTGTACGACGGCCCAAGCGAAATCGGAACGCTCTTGCTACGACCAGAACATCGGGGCGGCGGGCTCGGACGGCTGCTCAGCCTCTCGCGGTTCCTCTACATGGCCAGGCACCGCAACCGCTTCCAACGGCAGGTCATCGCCGAGATGCGCGGCGTCGTGGACGACCGCGGCCGATCGCCGTTTTGGGAGAGCCTGGGACGCCACTTCTTCCGGGTCGAATACGACGTGGCCGACCGCCTCTCGGCCGTAGACAAGCGGTTCATCGCCGAGCTCATGCCGAGGCACCCGATCTACCTGCCCCTCCTGACCGAGGCCGCCCGCCGGGCCGTCGGCCAAGTGCACCCGCAGACCGCGCCCGCGCTGCGACTCCTCAAGGCCGAGGGCTTTCACGAGGCCGGCATGGTGGACATCTTCGACGCAGGACCGACGCTCCAGTGCGATCTGGAGGCCGTGCGCACGGTACGCGAGAGCGCGACCGTGAAGCTCGAAGCCGGCGCACCCGGACCCCGCGCCGAGCCAACGCTCATCGCGACAAACCAAGGCCCCTTCGTCGCCGTCCTCGCGCCAGCGACGCGCAACAACCACAGCATGGTGGCGTCCGACGAGGTCGCGCGCACGCTCGGAAAAGCCGGCGCCGAGACGGTCTGCGCTGTGCCCGCCAAACCCACGGAAAGCCCCGACCTCCACACCCGCGTCGTACGGCCCTCAGCGCGTCGCCGCCATGCATAGCCGGACTCCAGATCAAGCCGGTATGCGCAGCGTCTCGGGCGCACCAGCAAACGCGCGATGGGCCATGCGCATGTGGGTGAGGCCTGCTTCCATAAGCGCACAGCCATGGATCGCTCGCAACGGAACCGCACGCGCGCGGACCTCGACGCGTACGCAAGGCCCGCCGACAGGGGCTACCAGCCCGGCCAGGTCGGCGGCGCCCACGAGCGACCGGTGACGTGACGCATGACGACGTAGAAACCCGCCGTCGCGGGGTCTTCGCGCCGGTTGCTGCTGTACAGGTTCGCCAGGATGACCACGGTCAGGTCCTCTTCGGGCCACCAGCTCGCGGTCATCTGGTAGCCGGGCGTCGTCCCGCTATGCCCGATGGCGCCTTGGTACTTGGCCAGCCCAAGGCCGTATGCGTAATCGACGCCCAGCCGGTCATCGGCGTCGAACCAGCGCATCTGCTCCACGT
>JBCCXV010000408.1:0-2043 GCA_039191195.1 Planctomycetota bacterium | reverse complement strand
GCCCGGCTTCACGGCGGGGTTGACGACCAGCAGGTCTTGGCCGTCGAGGTGTTCCGGCCCGTCGTCGCCGAGGCGGAGCTCGACCCGCTCGGCCTCGACCAGGTCGAGCAGCGCGTCGCACGACTCCGTTAGGGCTTCGCGCGGGGAGGCGTCGGTCACCCGAACCCGGGCGCCCTGCGCCGCGAGCCATCGCGCCGCCCCGACGCCCCCGCCGAAGCGGCCCAGCCCGAGCAGGGCGACGCGCGTGTCGGTCAGGGGCTGGGTCATCACAGAACGTCCACACGGCATGTCGGCGGCTTACCGCTCGGCTTCGGGCTCGAGGACCCAGCGCTCGCCGGTCAGGTGGTCCACCACGGTGGCGCTGCGCGGCGGGAAACGCTCCCAGGCTTCGTCGCGGAAGTTGGCGGTGACCGACACGTCTACGCCCTCGCCCACGTACCGGGCTTGCTGCACCGAGCGGTCGTCGGCGAGGCACGCGAAGCCCGACATCGCCGTGCTGGCGACCCGGCCGTGCAGGGCCTGCCAGAACCGGGCGCGCTCGGCGATCACGCCGCGGCGATCTGGCCAGGTGGTGCGGTCGACGTGGAACATGGGCGCCGTGCCGTGGACGGCCTCCATCAGCGCGCGGTCGGTCGCCACGTTGCCGAGCTTGAGCGAGGCGAAGCCCCAGTGGTGGCTGGTGATGATCTCGTCGCCCACGGCGGCGCGGTAGATGGGCACCCGGTCGGCCGGGCTGAAGTAGGGGCGGATCATCGACGGCGGCGCCGGCACGGGCTTGAAAGACAAGGTCGGCGCTTCGGGCGGCCAGTGCTTGCCGAGGAAGTGCTCACTCTCGGGGTCGCGGAAGGCCGGTTCGAGGTGGCCGATGTAAGGCGTGTCGACCCCGTGGCCGTAGCGGATGACCTCGGCGAACAGCGCCGAGCCGCCCTCGCTGCCGACGACCAGCCCGTGCTGTTGGGCCATCCACCGCAGGCGGTCTTGGCGTGCGCGGACGTCGTCGACGCGCGTCGCCGTGTGGTCGGGGTGGTAGTCGTCGAAGTACTCGTAGGCCGCGTCGCAGTCGATGAACCAGGTCGTGTGCGGCGTGCCGGCCATCATGCGGTTGACGCGCTGCTCGACGTACGGCCGGGCCGCGATCGGCGAGAAGTGGTAGCCCCGGCCCTTGAAGCCGCCTTGGCCTTGGCCGTCGGCGCGGAGGACACGGCCGCTCTCGTAGGCGCTCTGATCGAACTGGGCCGTGTCCCACGTGCGGTTGGCCGAGGCGTCGGGGCTATGGATGCTGTGGTAGCTGTCGTACCGGCCGAGCAGGTAGCCGTATTGGTCTGCGCGTTGCGCGGCTTCGGGTACGGGGGCGCTGGGGTTGAGCCCGCTGGCGAGCACGAGCGCCTGTTCGATGCCGGCGTCGTGGATCAAGTCCAGCATGGACGGCGAGATCGCGTTGCCCCAGGTCTCCGGCGGGTTCAGCCTGCCCGGGAAGGCCTCGTAGAGGGCGGCCTTGTTCGCCGCGATGACTTCCGACAACCGCCGGTCTTCGGGCTGGTCGAGCCAGGCGCGGCTGCGCAGCTGGAGCGAAATCGCCTCGGCGCAGGTGCGCGTGAGGTACACGCCGGGCCACTCCGACTCTGTCAGTTCGACAAAGGAAGCGCGCTGCGCTTCGGTGAGGTCCGCCGACCAATCGCCGGCAGGGGTTCCGGGTTCGGCCGACAGGATGGCTTGGGCCAGCGGCTTCCATTGGCGTCGCGGGACGTCGAGGTGGCAGAACAGGGGGTCGCCCCAGGCGTAGAGGTGCACGGCGCCGTACAGGCGTTCGACGTTGGGGTTGGCCTGGGCGTGCTTGGCCATCGTGCGCGGGGGGGGGATGGCGCCCAGGTCTTCCGCTGAACCCCGCCAGGCGCGGAATGCGCTTGCCACGGCGAGCTCTTCGGGCCCGGCCCAGACCGCGACAATGGCGCAGGGCGTGGCGCCGGCGCGGTCTTTCGGGAACGCGATGCGCACGCCGACACGTGCTTGCGCCAGCGCTTCGGCGTCGGGCGCTTGGCCTTC
>JBCCXV010000407.1:0-2134 GCA_039191195.1 Planctomycetota bacterium | reverse complement strand
GCGCCGGCGTCGACGCCGATAACGCTGGCGCCGGCTTCGCGCAGGGGCGGGATCAGGGCGGCGATGTCCCAGGGCGACATCTCGGTGTCGAGGACGAGGTCGACCTTGCCCCGGCAGAGCAGGGCGTGCTGGGTGCAGTCGCCCACGTAGCGGAACCGGCCGGCCTTCTTGAGAATGTCGTCAAAGCGGTGAGTGAGTGCGTCTTTGTGGCGCTTGTTGGCGCCGTTGGGCCCGGCGGCGGCGACCCATGCGTCTTCGAGGGTTTGGATGGGTCGTGCCTGTACGCGGTTGGCCTGGGCGGCGTAGGCGGGGCGCCAGAAGCAGCCGCCTCCGGTGTGGGCGAAGGTGAGTTCGCCGGTGACGGGTGCGCCGATGACGCCGACGACGGGCTCGCCGTCGATGCAGAGCGCGGCGAGGGTTCCGAAGGTGGGCAGCCCGAGTGCGAAGCAGGTGGTGCCGTCGATGGGGTCGACGATCCACTGTCGGCCGTCGGCGAGGGACCCGCCGAACTCTTCGCCGACGATGGTGTCGTGGGGGCGGGCGTCTTGGAGGACGGCGCGCATGGCTTGCTCGGCGGCGCGGTCGGCGGCGGTGACCTCGCTGCCGTCGTCTTTGTGCTCGACCTCGGTGCGGTTGTAGAGGTTTCGGGCCTGGGCCATACCGGCCTCGGCGGCGGCGAGGGCGACGGCGAGGTCGTCGGGCAGGGCGTCGGCGTGTGCGGCGAGGGCCTGGGGGAGCGTGTTGGGGGGTGCGTCGGTCACGTCGGGGGGTCCGGGGATGCCGGGGGGACTCGGGTGGTCGCCGGGGGTGGCCGTCGGGCGGGTGGTTTGGCGGGAGGGTACCCGGGAAAGCGTCCCGTTTGGACGCGGTCTGGGGGTAATCTCGGGCGTGGTGTTCTCGTCTGTTATTTCCCGGGGCTTTGCTAGACCCTGCCGGGCGGCGCCCGGCGATGAGAAGGAGCTACGCGATGCGGATCAAACGATGGCTGGCGTTGGGGTTGGCGGGGGCGTTTGCGGTGCAGGTGGCCGAATCGGCGGGCCTGGGGGCGTCTTCGGCCGAGGCGCAGCACGAGTCGTTTTCGTACGTGTATCCGCCCGGGGTGGCGGAGACGCCGGACGTGTTGGCGCCGATGCGGACCTCGCCGGTGATCGTGATGGCGGCGGAGCCTTCGGCGCAGGCGCCGCGGATCCACGATGCGCTGCGTGCGTCGGGGATCAATCGACCGGGCATCCGGGTGTCGGCGGCGAAGAAGCTGCGTGCCTTGGGCGTGCCGGTGTTCGACAACCACCCGGATTTCCGGGACGCGGTCGAGCGTGCGGGGGTGGGGTACACGGTGATCGTGGAGTACGACGTGACGCCTCGGTATCAGGGTCTGAACGGGCCGGTGGTGTCGACGATGACGCTGTCGGTGCGGTTGGGGCCGCTGGGCATCCCGACGGACCGTGGGCTGGGGGTTGCGATCGCCGAGGTGTACAGCACCCAGCGTCGGACGCGGGTGGACAACGGGGGCGAGGTGGTGTCGGTGTTCGAGGCTTTGCTGGAGGCATCGGTGGCGGAGATCGGGCAGGGGCTGCGCAAGGCGCAGAACCGCCGGGCGCTGGGTCGCAACAACGGCTGGCGGCCGGCGCCGGCGGACGAGGCGGAAGACCGCGCGCGTGCGGAGCGTCAGCGTCTGCGGCGGGAGCGTCGTGAAGCGCTGGAGGCGCAGGCCGAAGCGCAACGCCGTGTGGAGGAGCAGCGTCGGGAGATCGCTCGGGCACAGGGTCGTGGTCACCGGACGGGCGAGGGCGTGGAGTTGTCGGCCGGGCCGGACGCGACGCCGCAGGAGGTGTTGTGGGCGACGATGGCGGCGCTGGGGCGCGGCGACCGGGCCGAAGCCGAGTCGTACGTGCTGCCGGATCGGCGTTACGGCGAGGTGGTGTCGTCGGTGCTGGACACGCTCGAAGGGCTGCACCGGGTGGACGCGGCGGCGCGGGCGGCGTTCGGTCGCGCCATCACGACGGCGCACCCGTACAACTCGGATCACCTGCGCCGGGCGCTCGCGGGGAGCTTGAACCAGGCGTACCCGATCGGCGACCGGATCTGGGGCAAGGCGTCGATCGACGCGGCGGACGTGACGGTGCTGGGCAACGTG
>JBCCXV010000406.1:0-2150 GCA_039191195.1 Planctomycetota bacterium | reverse complement strand
GCCGTAGACGCCGACGATCATGCCGACGCACTGCCAGATGCTGGGGTGGACCGGGCGTGGCATGCCGGTCCAGTCGAAGAAGGTGTTGGGCAGGGCGACGACCCAGGCGCCCCAGAGGAGGTTGTAGGCGGCGGCGGCCCAGAGCGCGTGGGTCATCCATCGCGGCGCGGCGGTTTGGGGGGAGCGATAGAAGCTCACGAGAGACAGTAGGCGTGGCGCGGCGGTGGCAGGTTCATTCCGAAGAAAACCGGATGGTTGCGGGGGTCGCGGCGCCGGGCCTGCCGAGGAGGGATCGCAGCGCGGGTTCGAGGGTGGGGAAGCGGAAGGCGTAGCCGTGCTCGATCAGCGCGGCGGGCTTCACGCGGATGCTGGCGGTCATGATGGCGCGGACGAGTTCTTTGCCGAAGCGGAGGTTCAAGGCGGCGACGGGCGCGGGCAGGAGCGCGGGTCGTGCGAGGGCCTGGCCGAGGGCTTGGGCGAAGTCGCGCTGGGTGACGGGTTCGGGCGCGGTGACGTTGACGGGGCCTTGGAGGTTGGGGTCGGCCAGGGCGTGGACGATGGCGCCGACGACGTCTTCGATGTGGACCCAGGACCAGTAGAACCGGCCGGCGCCGATGGGGCCGCCGAGGCCGAGCTTGAAGGGCAGGAGCATAGGTTGGAGGGCCCCGCCGCGGGGGTCGAGCACGACGCCGATGCGGAGGTGGACGACGCGCACGCCGGCCTGTTGTGCGGGCTCGCAGGCTTGTTCCCACTGGTGGGCGACGTCGGCAAGGAAGTCGGGGCCCTGAGGAGAGGACTCATCGCACCAGTGGTCGGCGCGGTCGCCGTAGTACCCGATAGCCGAGGCGCAGACGAGGGTGCTGGGGCGGTCTTGCTCAGGGATGGCGGCGAGGGCTTTGGCGAGGGCGGCGGTTCCTTGGACGCGGCTGTCGAGGATGGCCTTCTTCTTGGCGGCGGACCAGCGGCCCATGATGGGCTCACCGGCGAGGTGGACCAGGGCGTCGGCGTGGGCGAGGGCTTGGGTGTCTGCCTCGCCCGAAGCGGGGTTGTAGTGCGCTTCGCCCGGCGCGGAATCGGTTGCGGGGCCGGCGTTTCGGCGGAGGCGGATGAGCTTGGCGCCTTGCGTGGCGAGGGCGGGCGCGAGGGCTTTGCCCAGGAGGCCGCCGAGGCCGGAGACGGCGACGCGGTGCGGGAGCGGGCCGGGTAATGTTCTAGCTTGGGTGAGATCGTCGCGCAGGATGCGGTGCCGGTGGGCGAACATCGCCCGGAGCTGGGGTTGCAGGGCGAGGCGATCGACGAGGTTGCGCAGGGGGCCGCCGGGCGCGCGGTAGGCGATGCGGTCGACCATGCGGAAGGCGTCGGGCGTGTCGGGGAGGTCTTCGAATAGGTGCTCGTGGCGCCAGGCGGGCATGGGCCCGGAGGCCTGGGTGTCGACGAAGCGCCGGCCGTGGTCGAAGGATTCGTGGAGGGCGACCCAGTTGCGGGGCCAGGGCGCGTTCACGCGGAGGACGACGCGGCCGCCGTCGCGGATGCCGCCGTTCTCGAGGACGTCGGCGCGGGTCCAGGGCGGGGTGAGTCTTTCGATGGCGCCGGGGCGCTCGTGCCAATCGAAGGCTTGTTGGCGGGGCGCGGGGATGTCGGACTCGGCGATGAGCTGCGTGTCTTTCGACATGGGTCCAGCGTAGGCGTTGGCGGGTGGGTCCGCCTAAGGTGGGGCTATGAGCGTGACGCTTCCTGCCGGGGTTTCGCCCCGGTCTCGCTGGCCGGAGGTGATGGACCTGCCTTCGCTGGAGGCGGCGCATCACGCGCAGGCGTTGCGGGGGCTGGGGCGCGTGCACGCGGTGACGGGGACGGTGGGCCAGGCGGCCCGGCCGCTGGTTCGTTTGCAGAGACGGCTGGGGCGCGCGCTGCGGGTGGTCGATCTGGCGTGCGGGCGGGGCGACATTGCGCGGGCGCTGGAACGGCGGCTTCGGAGAGAACAGACGGACGCCGTGGTGGATGGCGTTGATCTGAGCGCCACGGCGGTGGGGCTTGCGCAGGCGGCGTGTGGTCGCGCCGATGCGTTTGCGGTGTGCGATGTGGTGGCGGGCGAGCTGCCGTCGGGCTACGACGCGGCGGTCAACACGGTGTTCCTGCATCACCTGTCGGAG
>JBCCXV010000405.1:0-2157 GCA_039191195.1 Planctomycetota bacterium | reverse complement strand
GATCCACCTCCCGCCCGAAGGACGCCTGCTGGTCTCGGGCGACCTGCACGACCACCGGGGCAACCTGGCCAAGCTGCTGGGCCGGGCCGACCTCGCCGCCGGCCCCGATCGGATGCTCGTGCTGCAAGAGGTGATCCACGGGCCGCACAAGATGCGGGGCATGGACCTGTCAGTCCGGATCTTGGCGGAGATCGCCTGCCTCCGGGCTTCGCGGCCCGGCCAGGTGTGGGTGCTCCAGAGCAACCACGAGCTGGCTCAGTACCTCGGCCGGGGCATCACCAAGGGCGGGGCCTCGGTGTGCGAGGCGTTCGACCAAGGCCTCGAGTTCATGTTCGCCGGCGACGCGCCCGCGGTCACCGAAGCGATGCGCCGGTACCTGCGCAGCCTGCCTTTGGCGCTCCGCACGCCCCACGACTGGATGCTGACCCACAGCCTGCCCAGCGAGAACCGGCTGCCCCGATTCGACCCGGGCGTGCTCGACCGCGAGCCGACCGACGCCGACCTCGACGGCGGCGCCGCCCACCTGCTGGTCTGGGGCCGGGGCGAGAGCGCGGCGGTGCAAGCCCAACTCGCGCAAGCTTGGCGGGCCCAGGGCTTTGTCGTGGGTCATCAGGCGTGCGATTTCGGCGCCCAGCCCTGGGCCGATCGGGGCATCCTCGTGGCGAGCGACCACCGCCAGGGTGCGGCCCTAGAGATTGACCTGGCAAGGGCTTACGACCGAGACGCCCTCTACCGCCAGGCCGTCATGCTCATGGACCTGCCGACCCCCAGCGGGCTTCGGTGGTAGCCGCCAGGCTGCTTTTGTCGATAACTACCGTCTCGCCCCCGCTACGATGCCTCGTGGTTTGATTGCGCGGGCCGCGCGCCCGAGGGAGTCCCAGCATGGCCGATCTGCTACCCCACGCCGCACGCCTCACCGGGTTCGCGGGCCTCGGCTTGTCCGTCGCGCTCGCCGCGGGTTGCGACGATAAGAGCACGCCCGCCGGGGCCAACGGACCAAGCATCGCCGTGTCGGCCGAACCCACGGCTCACCCGCTCGACGCCGTTCGCGAGGCCAAGGCGTTCCTGGCGCCGACCCGCAACCTCGGCAAGCCGGTGCGCGGCGAAGTCTGGTTCAGCCCGGTCGCCGGCGAGGACGACCCGGCCCTGCAAGTCTTGATCCAACTCGAACACCTCGAGCCCGAGTCGCGCTACGCACTCACTTTGCACGAGTACGGTGACCTCTCCGGCGGCGAACTCGGCCCACCCGTGTTGCTTCCGATCAACGACGATGAGGACACGCCGGTTCGCCCCCCCGGGCTGCTCGCCGTCGTCCAGGGCGGGGACGAGATCGGCACCATCCGCACCGTCGATATCTCGGGCATGAGCGTGGCCGGGCAAGAGCCCCCGATCCTCGGCCGGACCGTGTCGCTGCGCAAACTCGACGAGGCCAACCAGCCCGGCGAGCCGCTGGCCATCGGCGTGATCGGCCGGGTCCAGACGCTGCCCGCCCCCGTCGGCGACTCCCTCTAAGCGGCGGACCCGGTCTCCTTCGACCGCGTGAGCGCCACACTCACACCGGGTCGGTACCGTTCGGGCATGACCGACACCCCCGCTCCGCCCACGCCGCCCGCCACGCCGGGCGCCCTCCGCGCCAAGCCCCTGATCCACCAGGGGGTGATGCTGGCGTTCCCGACGCCCATCGCCGTCCACCAGTACCCCGACACCGAGGCCCTCAACGCCCACCTCAAGCAGTTCGTGCTCGACTGGAAACAGCAAGAGCCCGGACAGCACCGCAGCAACGTCGGCGGGTGGCACGGGCCCGACAGCTTGCTGCCCAAACTCGGCGAGCCCTACGCGGGCCAGCTCGCCCAGATGTTCATGGGGCTCGTAAGGCATGTGTTCTCGACGCTGGTCGAAGGCGAACCACAGCTGACGCAAGCCCGCGTCGAGGCCTGGGCCAACGTGAACGAGCGCGGCGACACTAACGCCCCCCACGTCCACCCGGGCTGCCCCTGGTCCGGCGTGTACTACGTGAGCGCCGATCCCGGCACGGGCGGACGCATCGTCTTTACCGACCCCCGGCCCGCCGCGATCATGACGCACCACGCCATGTCGCCTTGGCAGACGACCAACTCGCCGTCGATCGAGCCCAAGCCCGGCCTGATGGTGGTGTTC
>JBCCXV010000404.1:0-2165 GCA_039191195.1 Planctomycetota bacterium | reverse complement strand
GACGAGGTGGTAGGCGATGGACGAGCCCAGGTGGCCGTTGATGGCGATGAGGCCTTCGGACCACTGCTCGAGGGTGCCCTTGTCCATGCGCGGCTTGAAGTAGAAGCCGTTGAGGTAGGCGTCGGAGCTGAGCTTCATCAGGTTGGCCCAGCCGGTTTGGTTTTCGGCGAGCAGGACCAGGTGGAAGCCGCCGTCGGACACGCCGGTGTAGGTGCGGTCGGTGCGGTCGGAGGTTCGGCCGTTGACGTCGGGGGCGACGTAGGCTTCGATGCCGAGGATGGGCTTGACGCCCTCGGCTTTTGCGCGTTTGTAGAAGTCGGCGGCGCCGAAGAGGTTGCCGTGGTCGGTCACGGCGACGGCGTGCATGCCCAGCTTCTTCACTTGCTTGACCAGGTCGGTCACGCGGTTGCCGCCGTCGAGCAGCGAGTACATCGAGTGCAGGTGGAGGTGGACGAAGCGGTGCGGCGGGGCCCCTGGAACGGGCTTCGCACCCGCCTTTTCCGTTCGCCCGGCCTTGGGCTTGCCGGGGGCTTTGGCGGGGGTCTCGGCGGGGGCGGCCCGCGAGGGGGCCGTCGTGGCGGGCGGGCTGGTGGCGATGTCGTCCATGACCGCCCCAAGGCTATCGCACATGCGCGACGGCTTCTGGCGGAGTGCACCGATCGTGAAGAAGGTGTCAATAGCCTGCGGAGCCGCGCGATCGCGGGCCCGAGCTTCGGTAGCATCGCGGCATGCGCAGCACACCCCGCTCCTCCGTTGTGGCTCTGTGGTCCGCCGCGTTGGCATGCCTTACCGCGGCCGCGGGCTGCGGCGGGGCCGACCGCCCGGCGATGACGGACGCCGAGTTCCAGGAAGCGATGTCGGACTTTGACACCGCCGTGCGCTTTGAGTTGGCGGGCATCTACGCCGGCGCCGTGCGGGGGGTGGAGGCCGAGTTCGAGCGGGTGCAGGCCGGCGAGGTGGACGAGGCCGTCGTGGACGTGCTGATGATCTCGTCCGGCGGGGCCGACGGCGCCTTCGGGGCCGGGTTCCTGCAGGGCTGGGCCGAGGCGGAAGACCCGGCGTGGCGCCGGCCGGTGTTCGACCGGGTCACGGGTGTGTCGGCGGGCGCGCTCACGGCGCCGTTTGCGTTTGTCGGCACCGACGAGGCCTACGCGCGGATCGCCGAGGTGTTCGCCAACCCGCAGCCCGACTGGGCCTCGGGCTCGGCCCTGGGCTCGGTGCTGACCGACGACGAGGCGCTATTCAACAACGACGGCCTGCGCACGCTGATCGAAGACGAGATCGACGACGAGATGCTCGCGGCGATCGCCGAGGGCCAGTCGCAAGGGCGCGCGCTGCTGGTCGGCGCGACGAACCTCGACCTGTCGCGATTCCGGGTGTTCGACCTGACGCAGTCGGCGCGGGTGGGCCGGGAAGAGCTCATCGAGAAGGCGCTGCTGGCGTCGGCGTCGATCCCGGGGGTGTTCCCGCCGGTGGAGATCGACGGGTGGTACTACGGCGACGGCGGCGTGGTGGCGAACCTCTTCTTGGGGGTCGATCGCGACCTGCTCTGGCGGCGCGAGCCCGGTCCGTGGTGGGACGCGGAGGCGGGGCTTCCGCCGGTGCGGATCCGTCATTGGGTGATCGTGAACGGGAAGGTGGACCCGCCGCCGTTGACCTCGGCCGGCCAGCGGATCCCGCGGTCGTGGTCGAGCCTCGGTCGGCGGGCGTTGTCGCAGATGCTGGTGGCGTCGAACGTGCGGGCGTTGCAGCAGCTCGACCTCGAGAGCCGGTTCAACCAGGGTCGCGCGGACATCCGGCACGAATTTTATTGGGTGTGCATCCCCGCCGACGCCGAGCTGCCCGAAGAGTCGGGCGACCTGTTCGACGCGGCGTACATGCGGGCGCTGCTGGAGCTCGGCCGTGAGATGGGCAAAGACCCCGGCAGCTGGCGGACCGAGTCGCCGAGGCAGGTGCTGTCGACGGGGGGATGAGGGGTCTCTTTGCGGGAGCGACGCCGCCTCGCCGCCGCATCGACTAGGCGCGACGCCTGCGTAGCAGGGTGATCGAAGCGACGCCCGCCGCGAGGAGCGACGAGGGTTCGGGCGTGACGAAGATGCCGTCAAAGGCGATCGTCAAGGACCCCGGCAGGTCACGCATCACCACCGCCACCTCCGTCACTTCAG
>JBCCXV010000403.1:0-2175 GCA_039191195.1 Planctomycetota bacterium | reverse complement strand
TCGTAGAAGACGTGGCACTGGATGGCGTCGAGGTAGTCGGTGTCGAGCCGTTTGAGGTTGGACTCGACGCCGGCGATGAGCTGGTCGACGGTGTCGTATTGGGAGCGGTTGGCGTCGCCGTTGAAACCGACCCATCCGATTTTGGTGGCGACGGTGAACTTGTCGCGTCGGCCCTTCATGGCTTGGCCGAGGAGGACCTCGGAGTGGCCCCCGCCGTAGACGTCGGCGGTGTCGAAGAAGGTGACGCCCTGGTCGAGCGCGGCTTCGATGGCGTCGAGTGTGTCTTGGTCTTCCGCGGGCCCCCACTGGCTGCCGGGGACGGCCCAGAGGCCGAGGCCCATGGGCTGGACGTTGACGCCGGTGTCGGCGCCGAGGGGGCGGGGGTCGAGTGTGGCGGCGGGGGCGGTGGTCATGGCGGGGTCCGGCGGGGGCTCAAAAAAGGGCTGCGCCCTGTCGGACGCAACCCTTCTTGTATCGCTTATGGCATGTGCATGTATCTCAACGGCGGCGGCGCGATGCGAGGCTGAACATGACAGCGCCGAGCAGGCCTGCCGAGGCGGGCTCGGGCACGACGGTGATGATTCGGAAGTCGTCGCCGAGCGAGCCGGTAGAAAAGTCAAAGGTGAGGGTTTGGGCGTCGGGGGAGATCGAGAAGACGTCGGGCCCGCCTGCGGGGGGGATGTCGATGCCCTGTTGGGATGAGGGGTAGGTGACGTCGGGGAGGCCAAAGACGGCTTGAGCGGCGTTCGTGAAGCCCATATCGCCCGGCGACGAGGCAAGACCGATTACGGCAACGATCTGCTCGTCACCGTCGAAAACGATGGAGCCTTGGAAGTCGCCATTGGAGGTGTTACCGACGACGTAATAGCTGCTAACCACGGTGCCCGCGGCGATGGTGGTGACCCCGACGTCTGCGATTTCGTCGAAGTCGCCAGTGCCGGTGAAGTGAACCGACAGTGGCGTAGCGAGTTGGACGTTCTGTTTCTCTACGAGCAGGCGTAAGCCAGTGGGGTCGTTGAAGTTGCTCAGGTCGATGGGCCCGGTGATTTGGCTTATTTCGCCGGAGATAGAGACTGCCGCGGCGTGTTGCGGGGACAGGATTCCGGCGGCGGCGATGGCGGGAAGGGCAAGAGCGGCAGTGAACGAACGCAGCGACATCATCGATCTCCTTGGCCGGCGCTGGTGGTGAAAGCAGGTCAGGGATGATGCCGCCGGAAACATCGCTCACAAATGTAGTATTGCTCACAATCATTATGGTTTGCAAAGTGTGAGAACGAGAACCCATGCCGCTGTCGCCTTGCAAGCCCGGCGGCTGGAGCGGCGTGGTGCTGGGAGAAGACTCTTTGGGGATGCATGGTCACGAGCGTGGGGGTTCGCTACGGCGTGAGCTCGGCCTGACCGGTGCGGTGGCGACGGGGCTGGGGTCGATCCTGGGCGCGGGGGTGTTCGTGAGTTTGGGGGTGGCGGCGGGGGTCGCCGGGTCTTGGGTGCTGGTGGCGATCGTGCTCGCCGGCGGCTTGGCGGTGTGCAACGCGCTGAGCAGTGCGCAGCTCGCGGCGGACCACCCGGTGAGCGGCGGGACCTACGAGTACGGGTATCGGTACCTGGGGCCGTCGTGGGGGTTCGCGGCCGGCTGGATGTTCTTGTGCGCGAAGAGCGCGTCGGCGGCGACGGCGGCGTTGGGTTGCGCGGCGTATGTGCTGCCGTGGCTGGGCGTGGGCGAGGCGTGGGGGCGGTGGTCGGCGGTGGGGCTGTGCGTGCTGATGACGCTGGTGGTGATGGGCGGGGTGCGTCGTTCGACTTGGATGAACCTGGCGATCGTGGGTGTGGCGATGGCGTCGCTGCTTGCGTTTGTCGCGGTGGCGCTCGGGTCGACTTTCGTTGGCGGGGGGGAGGTGCGGGCTGCGGAGGTTACGGCGGACGTGGCCGGGAGTGATGACGGCGTGCGCGGCCTGCTGTACGCGACGGCGCTCGTGTTCGTGGCGTACACGGGCTACGGGCGGATCGCGACGCTGGGCGAGGAGGTGCGTGAGCCGCGGAAGACGATCCCGCGCGCGATCGTGGTCACGCTGGTGGTGTCGGGCGGGCTGTACCTGCTGGTGGGCGTGGCGGCGATGGCGGCGGTGGGCGCCGAGCGGTTTGCGGCGGCGTCGGATGAGGCTTCGGGCGGGTTGG
>JBCCXV010000402.1:0-2182 GCA_039191195.1 Planctomycetota bacterium | reverse complement strand
CTCGAACTCGAAGACGCCCGCGGCTCGGTCCGCCTCGACGCCGTGCTCCTCGCCGACCGACTCGACACCCCGGCGCCGCGCCTCCGCCTGCGCGCCAGCAAGCTCGGGCGCACCTCGCTCGACGTCGTCGCCGACGGCCGCAACGCTTGGCTCTGGGCGCCCGACCGCGACGGGCCAGCCTCTCCCGACCAGGCCTGGCCCGCCAACCCCTGGACACAGCTCCGCCCGCTCGCCGGCGATACCCCGCAACGGCTACGCACCACGCCAGCGCACTTCGTCGTCGCGCCCGTCACCGCCGATGGCTCGGCGGGCCCCAGCGAGGCCTGGGTCCACCGCGCCACGCGCACCCTCCACCGCCTTGTCTGGGACACGCCCGACGGCCCGGTCTCGCTCGACCTGCGCTACCGGCCCGCCCACCCGGCGCCGGCCCTCGACGCCCTGCGACTCCGCACCCCCACGGGACGAACCATGCGCTTGCGCGTCGACGACTTCGAGAGCAACCCCACGCTCACCGACGCCCAGTTCGCCCCCGTGCCCGGCAGCCGGCCACTCCACACGGCGCCGGACCCGGAAGGGCGGCCCTAACCCGCGATGCCGCGCGCCGCCGCTTGCCTCTGGGCCGTGCTCCTGGTCCTCGCCGGCGTCGGCTGGACACGCCTGACCTTCAGCACCGAGATCCAAGACACGTTGGGCCGACACGACCCGGCCGTACAGGCCCTGGTCGAACTCGACCGCGACTTCGGCCTGACCTCCGACCTCCGCGTCATGGCCAGCACCGGCGACCCGGCCCGCCCGCTCCCCGACGGCGCCGTGGAAAGCACACGCCAAGCGCTGCGCGACGCCACGCCACTCGCCGCGATGGGCGTGACCCCACGGCCCGAACCCGAAGCCCTCGCCAAACGCTGGCTCATCGACCACGCGCCACGCGGACGCGCCTGGCTCGACGACGCCGCCCTCGCCGAGCTGCGCCAGCGGATCGAGCCCGACGCCATGGCCGCCCGGTTCGCGCGCCACCGCCTCCGCTTGGCGACCCCCCAGCCGGCCGAGGTCACGCGGCGCCTCCTGCAAGACCCGCTGGCGCTCCGCGAACTCATCCCGCAAGACGTCACGCGCCGACTCGGCAGGGGGGGTCAGCCCAGCCCGCAAACCGATCTCGAAGTCGATCCAGACCCCGACGCCCTCGCCGGCCGGTTCAACGACGCCGGCGACGCCTGGCAGTGCCGTCTTGCCGTCCCCGTCCCCGCGAGCGACGCCGCCCAAGCCGCGGCCTTGCACGCCGAGGTCAACCGCGTGCTCGACGCGTTGCGCGCCGAGCACCCGGGCGTGACCTTCGACGCCGCCGGCGCGCACCTCATCGCCGCCGAGGCCGCCGCGCGCGTGAAGCGCGACGTGCAGGGCACGGTCATCTTCGCCGGGCTCGGCCTCGTGCTGCTCTTCGGAATCGCTTGGCGCAGGCCGGCGCCCATCGTGGCGCTGCTCGGATCGACCGGCGTGTCGCTGTTCACCGCCTTCGGTCTCTACGGCCTCAGCGGTTGGCCGCTCTCACCCCTCGCCGCGCTCTCGGGGGGCATGCTCGCCGGCTTGGGCGTCGACTACGGCATCCACGTCCTCAGCGACTTCGCCCGCCAAACCGACATGAACGCCACCCAGGCGCAACGCGCACGCCGGGCCGCCCGCAACCTGGCGCGGCCGATCGTCACCGCCTGCGCGACCACCGCCTGTGGCTTCCTCGCCCTCTCGGCGACCGAACCGGCCGGGCTGGTCCAACTCGCATTGCTCGGCAGCTTGGGGCTTGTGTGCGCCTGCTTGGCCGCGCTCACGCTGCTGCCTGCCCTCGTCGGGATCGCCGGCGCCAGCCCGCGAACCACACCCGGCCTCGGCGTCGGGCCCGTCACCTGGGCGGCCGGCCGGCCCAAGGCCATGATCGCCTCGGGCGTCGTCTTGGCCTTGAGCTTGGTGCTGGCGATCGCGGCCCCGTCGGCAGGCCATCGGGCGGCGCCGCTCTACGACCTCCAACCCCAGCCCAACCCGGTCCTCGCGGCGCAGCAGCGCTTCGACGCCGCCTTCGGCCAGCCGCCCGGCGCCGTCTTCGTTCTGGTCGACGCGAGCCATCCGCAAGACTTGCACCACCGCCTACATGCGCTCCAATCCCTCGACACGCCCTTCGACGCCTGGAGCGCCG
>JBCCXV010000401.1:0-2188 GCA_039191195.1 Planctomycetota bacterium | reverse complement strand
TTCGAAGCGGGGGCCTTCTTCGCCGGTTTCTCCCCCGCCGGCGCCGTGGCCTTGCTGGCTTGAGCCTGCTCGCGCAGGTAGTCGCTGTAGTTGCCCAGGAAGTGCTTGGCGTTGCCGTGGCCGTCGAGCACGATCAGCTGATCGACCAGCGTGTCGAGCAGGGCCCGGTCGTGGGTGATGAGGATCAGCGTGCCCTCGCCCCCTTTGCGGTTGCCGCCGGTCGAGCCCGCCGCGGTCGAGTACTTGGTCTCCGCCTCGTTGTAGCGCACCAGCGCCTCTTCCAACCGCTCGGCCGAGGGGATATCGAGGTGGTTGGTCGGTTCGTCGAGCACCAGCAGGTTGTGGCCACGGCACATGAGCGCCGCCATCACCGCGCGCACCCGCTCGCCGCCCGACAACGCCCCCAGCGGCTTCTCCTGCGCGTCCCCCGAGAACAAGAAGGCCCCGGCCAGGTCGCGCGCGGCCTGCTCGCTCTCGCCCGGCGCCACGGGCTGGAGGAACTGCACCACGGTCCGCGTGTTGTCGAGGTGGTCGGTGCTCTGGCGGAACCAACCCAGGTCGACGCTGGCGCCGATCTTGGCCGTGCCCGCCGTCGCCGCCTGCTCGCCCAACATGCAGCGGACCAGCGTCGACTTGCCGGCGCCATTCGGACCGATCACCCCCAGCCGGTCGCCCCGCCGCAGCGTGAAGCTCAGCCCGCCAAACAACGGCTTGCCCGGGTGCTCGACCGTCAGCCCGTCCAGCACGGCGACCTGATCCCCGCTGCGCGTCGCCGGGTGCAGGTGCAGGTTCATCGTGTCCAGCGACACCGGCGCGTCCAGCAGTTCGTCGCGCTTGTACCGCTCGAGCCGCTTCTCGCGCCCCTGGGCCTGCTTGGACCGCTGGCCGGCCCGGTACCGGTCGATGAACGACTGCTCCTGCTTGATCTTCTGCTGCTGCTTGTCGAACGACCGCCGCTGGTCTTCGATCCGCGCCGCCTTGAGCTCCCGGAACTTCGCGTAGTTGCCGGGGTACTCGATCATCCGGCCGCGCTCGAGCTCGAAGATCTTCTGGGCCATCCGGTCCAGCAGCCAGCGGTCGTGGCTGATCACGATCACCGCGCCCGCGTAGCCGGCGAGGAACTCCTCCAACCACTGCCGACCCGGGATGTCCAGGTGGTTGGTCGGCTCGTCGAGCAGCAGCACGTCGGGCTCGGCCAGCAGCAGCTTCGTCAGGCCCAGGCGCGCCTTCTGCCCGCCCGAGAGGTCCTCGCACGCCACGCCGAACAGCTCGTCGCCCAGCCCCAGGCCGTGCAGCGTCGCGTCGATCTTGTGATCCACGGCGTACCCGCCGCTCGCCTGGATGCGGGTCTCGATGGCCTCGTACTTCTTGAGCAGCTTCTCGAGCGCTTCGCCGTCGGCCTCGCCCATGGCCGCTGCGACCTTTTCGAGCTCTTCGTGGTCTCTCGCGAGCTCGGCGAACGCCGCGCCGGCCTCCTGGCGGAGCGTGTGGCCCGGCGCAAACCGGTGCTCCTGCTCCAGATACCCGGCCGTGGCGCCCCGGGCGAGCTGGATCTGCCCGTCGTCGGGCCGGGGCGACGCCTTGCCCTCCGACACCGCCGCGATCATGCGCATGAGCGTCGACTTGCCGCACCCGTTCTGACCCACCAGCCCCACGTGCTCGCCGTGCGCAAGCGTGAGGTTCACGCCGTCGAACAGCTGGCGGTCTCCGATGGAATACGTCGCGTTGGCGATCGACAGCAAGGCCACGGCAGGCTCCGGCTCACTGGGCGGCGAGGGTAGCGAGCGCAACGCGCCCGCACACCCCCATAACGCGGTGGGCTCACCCCGAGGGGCTCTCGGCCGACGCCCGCAAAGCCGCCGCCGACGCATCCCCCGGTTCCGCCGGTCCCCCGGGCTCGCGCCCCGCGTCCAGCCGAACGAAGCGCTCGCGCACGCCCGTCTCGACCAGGCGGCTCAGCAGCAGCGACGCGTAGCTGGCCTGGATCAGCGGCGCCGAGTCCAGGCCGAGGTCGCGGCGCACCGCGAGCACCGCGGCGTCGCTGGGGCCTTCGATCTCCACAAAGGCGCCGATCCGCGGCAGCGTGTCGAGCTCCACCCGACAGCCGCCCAAGGCGTACCGGTCCCGCCGCTTCTCGAACGTCACCACATGCTCATAGCCCAGCGCCGCCAGCAGGGCCGACGCCAAG
>JBCCXV010000400.1:0-2194 GCA_039191195.1 Planctomycetota bacterium | reverse complement strand
CCGACCTCGACGCCGTACGCCAGCGCTTCGCCGGCACCCCCTTGCTCTGGAACGCGGCGGTGTTCGGCGGCGGCGAGGCCGAGCCCACCGGGCCCTCCCACTGGCAGGCGATGGAGCAAGACCCCGCCGAGCTCAAACGCTTCCAGACCGGCTTCGGGCTGATCGCCGAAACCGTGAGCCAGCACTTGCCCCAGCAGCCCCAGCGGATGGCCGTGGTCCGGTCCGATGAGGGCGTGCTCGCCCACGCCCTCGCGACGCGCGGCTTCGAGGTCATCGGCTTCGACGCCCGGCCGGAGAAGGTCCAACGCGCCCGGTCGGTCACCGCCAAGCAGGCCTACCCCGGCCAGCGCCCCCGGTTCGAGGCGCTCGATGCCGCGTCGCTCCAGGAGTTCGCCGGCTGGGCCGAGCTCGCCATCGTCGCCGACGCCGACGCCGCCCGGGAGGAGCCCATCCCGCTCTGGTCGGCCGCCCACACGCTCGCCGGCGAGCGTGGGGCGCTGCTCACCACCGTCGCCACGGCGAGGCCCACGGCGGAAACCATGTTCCACCCGCGCACGCCGTTCGCGCCCAAAGAAGTCCCCAACGCCTTGACCCAGCTGTGCCCAACGCGGAAGGTGATGTCATGCCCGTCGTCGGGCCCGGGCGTGCCGACCGTGGCCCTGGCCCTTCCCGACCCTGCCGCCCAGGCCGCGCCCCCGCCAGGAGCAGCCCACGGCGCGACGGCCGAACCGCGGATCGCCCCGGGCGTGAGCGTGGCGGGCCGGGCCGGGTCCCCGCAGGCCGCCTGACGCGGCCGCGTGCGATTCGTCGAGTCCTACGCCGGAGTCTGCCGACGTATCCCTAGCGATCGCCCGCACGGACGCGGACGGCCCGAACCGCTTGTTGAGACCGACCATGAGCCCCAGCCGACGCCAGCTCTTGCTCACTGGATTGGCGGCGGCGCTCGGCGGCTGCGCCACCCCCAAGGCGCGCGTCGGCGCCCGCACCCGGCCGACACCGTCCTGGCCCGGCGCCGTGGCGCCGCCGTCGGCGCCCGTCCGGCAGGTCCAGGCCGCACCCGTGCTCGCACCCGCGCGGCCAGCCGACGTGGCGGCCAAGCCGGCGTCGCTCCCGGGTGTCACCGTCGTCCCGCGCGACCAGTGGGCCCGCTACGGCGCCAACACCCGCGAAATCCACGCCATGGCCGGCATCCAGCGGATCACGCTGCACCACGAAGGCGCCAAGCCGGTGTCGTTCCGCGATTACCAGCGGACCGCTGAGCACCTCGAACGCCTCCGACGGAGCCATGTCGGCTCGCGCGGCTGGTCGGACCTGGGCTACCACTTCGTGGTCGACCGCGCCGGCCGGGTCTGGGAAGGCCGGTCGCTCGCCTACCAGGGCGCCCACGTGCGCGACCACAACCCGCACAACGTCGGCGTCATGCTGCTGGGCAACTTCGAACGCCAAGCCCCCACCCGCGCCCAGCTCCGCGCCGCGTTCAACACCGTCCAGGGGCTCAAGGGCAAGTACGGCGTGCCGACCCGCCGGGTCTACACCCACCGCGAGCTCGTGCCCACCGCCTGCCCGGGCCGGCTGCTGCAAGCCGAGATCGAATCGGCCCGCAAGCAGAAGCTCATCTAAGCCAACATCGCCGCGCTTACGCCGCCTCCCGCGACGCGGCCACCACCGCCAGCGCCGCGGCGGCTTCGCGTACGCGATCGGCTTCGTCGGCCAGCAGCGCTTCCCAGTGGTCGGCGAAGCCGGTGACCGTCATCCCGCGCGAGCCCTGCTGCCGTGCGTGCTTGAACAGACGCTTGAGCTGGCGGTAAAGCTTGTCCACCGCGGCGCGGTCGGCCCAGAACGGGCTGCCGCCGGGCAGAAGCTCGCTGCTGTGGAACATCACCTCGACCATCGGCAGGCCCTGCCGGCAGGCCTCGCGGTACACCGCAACCAGGTCACGCCCGGTGGTATGCGGCCAAGGCCGCAGCCAACGCGGCCCGCGGGCCAAGCGTGTCTTGCGCAGGACCTTGCCCGGCTTGTCGAAGCCCTGCAGCCAACGGACCAGCGGGTATCGCTCGAGCGGGCTCGTGCGCAGGATCGTGACCGGGGCCTCGAGCAGCCCGCTGCGGCCGGGCAGGCGCGGGTCGCGCTCGTCCAGCACGTAAGGCGTCGGGGGCGCCCCGCGGAAGTCGGGCCCGGGCGCCCGCTCACCGGG
>JBCCXV010000399.1:0-2197 GCA_039191195.1 Planctomycetota bacterium | reverse complement strand
CTCCACGCCGCCCAGATCCAGGGCTTCTTCGACATCCCCGTCGACGCCCTCTCGGCCAGCCCCGTCCTCTACGAGTCCTTCGAGAAGCTCAAGGCCGAGGCCGACGGCGACGTCGTCCTGGTCTCCCCCGATGTCGGCAACGTCAAGATGGCCGCCTCCTTCGCCGAACACCTCGGCTGCGAGATCGCCATCATCGACAAGCGACGCACCGATGGCGAGAACGTCCGCTCCACCACCATCATCGGCAGCGTCGAAGGCAAACGCGTGTTCATGGTCGACGACATGATCTCGACCGCCGGCACCATCTGCGAAGCCGCCAAGCTGCTCAAAGAACACGGCGCCGCCGACATCGTCTGCGCCTGCACCCACGCCGTCCTCGTCGGCCTCGCCATGGAGCGCATCGCCGACGCACCCATCAGCCGGGTCATCTGCACCGACACCATCCCCTGCGGGACCCGCTGCGACCCCATCCGCGACAAGCTCACCGTCCGCAGCGTCGACCAACTCGTCGGCGAGGCCATCCACCGCATCCACCACAACCAGTCCGTCTCCAGCCTCTTCCACGCCGACGGCGGCGGCGGCAAACGCTAACCCCCGGCAAGTAAACCCCGGAACCTCAAACCCCAGAACCTCAACCCAAGATCCAGACGGTCGCCCCAAACCCCGCGGCCGCTTCAGAAAGACAGGAGTACCCCCATGGCCCACGAAATCCCCACCCTCGCCGCCCAAGCCCGCGACCGCGTCGGCACCCGCTACGCGCGACGCCTACGCGACACCGGACAGATCCCCGCCGTCGTCTACGGCCACAAGCAAGACCCCGTCGCCATCGCCCTCAACCTCCGCGACATCGACGACGCCATCCACCACGGCGCCCACACCCTCCGCATCAAGCTCCCCGAGGGCGAAGAGACCTGCCTGGTCCGCGACATCCAACGCGACCACCTCGGCGACAAGCTCGTCCACGTCGACCTCGCCCGCGTCGACCTCTCCGAGACCGTCCAGATCGAAGTCGACCTCGAGTTCCACGGCGAATCGCCCGCCCTCAAGGAAGCCGGCTCGGTCCTGCTCCACGAGATGCAGACCCTCACCATCGCCTGCCGCGCCGACAGCGTGCCCGAGGCCATCCGCGTCGACACCTCCGCCCTGTCCCGCGACCACCACATCACCGTGGCCGACGTCGAACTGCCCGCCGGCGTCACCGCCGCCGACGACCCCGGCAAGCTCGTCGCCTCCATCTCCTTCGTGAAGGCCGCCCCGGCCGAAGACGAAACCGCCGAAGGCGACCAGCCCGAAGTCATCGGCGAAAAGAAAGACGACTAAGCCCCCCGCCCGGGGCCGCCGGAGCCCACGCCGTGAAACTCATCGTCGGCCTGGGCAACCCGGGAACCGAGTACGCCAACACCCGCCACAACGCCGGGTTCCTGGCCCTCGACCGCTACGCGCGCCGCCTCGGCGTCGACGCCGACCCCGTGCGCTCCAAGTTCCACGGCGCCGCGCTCGACGCCTTCGCCCAAGGCGAGAAGCTCCTGCTGCTCAAGCCCATGACCTACATGAACCGCTCCGGGCTCGCCGTCGGCGAGGCCGTCCGCTTCCACAAGCTCGACCCCGAGACCGACCTGCTGGTCATCGTCGACGACCTCGCCCTGCCCGCAGGAACCATCCGCCTCCGCGCCGCCGGCTCCCCGGGCGGCCACAACGGCCTGATCGACATCGAACGCGTGCTCGCCACCCGCGCCTACCCGCGCCTGCGCATCGGCATCGACCCCAAGGGCCGCGCCCCCCAGAGCGACTACGTCCTCGGCCGGTTCACCGAAGACCAGTGGGCCCAGGTCGACCCCGCCCTCGACAAAGCCTGCGACGCCGTGGACCTCTGGCTCCAGCACGGCGTCGACAAGGCCATGAGCCTCGCCAACGCGGGGTGAGCCGCGCCGTGCGCCCTCACCCCCGCCTGCGCCGCCTGGCCGCGGCGAGGCCCGCTAGGCCCAGCAGCGCCAGCGTCGTCGGCTCCGGAACCGTGCTCGGCGCCGAAGCGCCAAAGTTCTGCGCCAGCAGGTCGAAGTCCAGCAGGTCCACCACGCCGTCGCCGTTGAAGTCGCCGCCGGCCCAGCCGACGCCCGAGCCGCCGAAGTTCTGGGCCATGATGTCGAAGTCGAGCAGGTCGGTCACCCCGTCGAGGTTGGCGTCGGCGACGCTCGCG
>JBCCXV010000398.1:0-2200 GCA_039191195.1 Planctomycetota bacterium | reverse complement strand
TTTCGAGCACGACGCCTGCGGCGTGGGCTTCATCGCGCATCTGAAGGGCAAGCGTTCGCACGCGATCGTGCGCGACGCGCTGGTGATGCTCAGCCGTATGGACCACCGCGGCGCGTGCGGTTGTGAGGAGAACACCGGCGACGGCGCTGGGATTTTGACCGCCCTGCCGCACGCGCTGCTGCGTCGCGAGGCGCGTGCGTCGCTGGACGTCGAGCTTCCCGCCGACGGCCGTTATGCGGCGGGCAACGTGTTCTTCCCGCAAGACGGTGCGCAGCGGGCCGCGTGCAAGGCGTTGTTCGAGTCGCGCTTGGCCGAGGCGGGCGTGGGGTTGCTGGGCTGGCGCGAGCTGCCGGTGGACCCCGACGGCGCCGACGTGGGGCCGACGGCTCGGCGCGGGCAGCCGTTCATCGAGCAGCTTTTCGTCGCGGCGCCGGCGTCGCTGGAAGACGGGCCCGACGGGGATGCGTTCGAGCGGCTGCTGTACCTGGTGCGCAACCGGGTGATCAATCAGGTCGCGCGCGCGTTGCCGGAGGTGTCGCCGGGGTCGTTCTATGTGTGTTCGCTGTCCAGCCGTGTGATGATCTACAAGGGTCAGCTGACGTCGCAGCAGGTGCCGGCGTTCTACCCGGACCTGCGTGACCCGGAGTATGCGTCGCACCTGGCGATGGTGCACTCGCGGTTCTCGACGAACACGTTCCCGAGTTGGGACCGCGCCCAGCCCTGCCGGATGATGAGCCACAACGGCGAGATCAACACCTGCAAGGGCAACGTGAACTGGGTGCGGGCGCGGCAGGGGTTGATGGCGGCGCCAGAGTTCGGCGACAAGACGCGCGATCTGTTCCCGGTGATCAACGCGGAAGCGTCGGACTCGGGCTCGTTCGACAACATGTTCGAGATGCTGGTGATGTCGGGCCGTTCGCTGCCCGAGGCGATGATGATGATGATCCCCGAGGCGTGGGAGAACCACGGCTCGATGCCGGCCGACCGGCGGGCGTTCTACGAGTACCACGCGAACCTCATCGAGCCCTGGGACGGCCCGGCGACGGTGTCGTTCACCGACGGCAAGGTGATCGGTGCGACGCTGGACCGCAACGGCCTGCGTCCTTCGCGGTACTACGTGACGGACGACGACCGGGTGATCATGGCCAGCGAGGTGGGCGTGGTGGACGTCGACCCCGGGCGCGTGGTGAGCAAGGGCCGGCTGGAGCCGGGCAAGATGTTCCTGGTGGACTTCGACCGCGGGCGGATCGTTTCGGATGGCGAGCTCAAGGCCGACCTCGCGGGGCGGCGGCCTTACGGGAAGTGGCTCGACGAGCACCGGCTGTCTTTGGCGGACGTGGCGTCGGGCTTCGGCCGGCGGTCGACGGACGCCAAACCCGAGGCGCCGGACCCGGTGGAAGACACGGCGAAGCTGCGCGCGTTCGGGTACACGAGCGAGCACTTGGCGTTGCTGCTGGCGCCGATGGTTCGGTCGGGCAAGGAGGCGCTGGGGTCGATGGGCAACGACCAGGCGCCGGCGTGCCTGTCGGACAAGCCACGACTGGTGTACGACTACTTCCAGCAGCTGTTTGCGCAGGTGACCAACCCGCCGATCGACCCGATCCGCGAGGAGCTCATCATGAGCCTGCGCACGCCGATCGGTCCCGAGGGCAACCTGCTGGAGACGACGCCGGCGCAATGCCGCCGGCTGGTGCTGGACCAGCCGGTGCTGCGGGACGACGAGCTGGCGGCGTTGCGGGGGTATGAGCGCGACGGCTGGCGGAGCCGTGTGATCAACATCACCTACCCCAAGCCCGACCTGGAGGGGCTCAACGGCCGTGCGGGCAAGGTGGCGGGCGCGGCGCTGGTGGAGGCGCTCGACCGGGTGTGCGCCGAGCTTGCGCAAGCCGTGGACGACGGCGTGTCGCTGGCGATCTTGTCGGACCGGGCGGCCGGGCCGGAGCGCGTGGCGATCCCGGCGCTCTTGGCGGGCGGCGCGGCGCATCACCACCTGGTGCGGTCCGAGTCGCGCACGCGGATCGGCCTGGTGTTGGAGACCGGCGAAGCGCGCGAGGTGCATCACTTCGCGACGCTCATCGGCTTCGGCGTCGACGCGATCAACCCGTACCTCGCGTTCCGGGCGGTCGAGCGGATGCGTAGGCGGGGCGTGGTGGACCCGGAGCTCGATCCGGCTCAGGGCGAGGCCGCGTACATCCAGGCG
>JBCCXV010000397.1:0-2212 GCA_039191195.1 Planctomycetota bacterium | reverse complement strand
GACGGGTCGCGGGTGAAGGCGACGCCGGTGCCGCAGTCGTCGCCCATGTTGCCGTAGACCATGGTCTGGACGTTGACGGCGGTGCCGAGCAGGCCGGTCATCTCGTTGATCTGGCGGTAGCGGATGGCGCGGGGGACCATCCAGGAGCTGAACACGGCGGTGATGCCCATCTCCAGCTGCTTCATGGGGTCTTGGGGGAAGTCTTGGCCGGTGTGCTTCTTGATGACCTTCTTGTAGGCGTCGCAGAGCTTGATGAGGCCGGCGGCGTCGACGTCGGTGTCCATGGAGACGCCTTGGGCCTTCTTGATCTTGTCGAACTCGGCCTCGAAGGCGTGGTGCTCGACGCCCATGACGACGTCGCCGTACATGTTGAGGAGTCGGCGGTAGGCGTCGTAGGCGAAGCGTTCGTTGCCGGTGGCGTTGGCGAGGCCGACGACGGACTCGTCGGTGAGGCCGAGGTTGAGGACGGTGTCCATCATGCCGGGCATGGACTGGGCGGCGCCGGAGCGGACGGAGACGAGCAGCGGGTCGGTGGTGGAGCCGAAGGCCTTGCCGGTTTCCTTTTCGAGGGTATTGATGGCCTTGTGGACCTGGTCCATGAGGCCCTTGGGCAGCTTGCGACCCTGCTTGTAGTACTGGTCGCAGCACTCGGTGGTGCAGGTGAAGCCGGGGGGGACGGGCAGGCCGATGGAGGTCATGTCGGCGAGGTTGGCGCCCTTGCCGCCGAGCAGCTCGCGTTGGGTGGCGTTGCCGTCGGTCTTGGTCTTGCCGAAGTAGTAGACCATCTTGCCCGGGGTGGGCTTGCGGGCGGGGGCCTTCTTCTTGGCGGTCCGGGTCGATGCTTTCTTCTTGGCCATTATCTCGCGTCCTTTTGACGATTTGGGGGGACGGATTCTAATGGCACGCTCACCGCGGTCAACGCGGGGGCGTTCTGAGAGGGATCGGATGAGGTTTTTGGGGCCCGATCGCCCCCGGATCGCCCCCCGATCGCCCCCGCAAGCAGCCCCCGAGTGAGACCGTGCAAGCCCGGCTGTCGGCGTGGTCAGTGGAGCCAGGCGAGGCCGGGCTCGGGCGGGATCGGGGCGCCGTCGAAGAGGATCAGTTGGCCGCTGAAGGCCTCGATGAACTGGGGCCAGGTCATGTCGACCCGTCCGACGGAGGGGTCGGCGAGGCGGACGTGCTCGGTCTCGACGCCGACGACGACGACCATGTGGCGTTGGCCGCGCTCGAAGCGCAGGGCCGTGAGGGCGGGACCGGTGACGTAGCGGAGGTCGCGTGGGTCGGCCAGGCGGACCAGGCGTGGGCGGACGCCGGTGCCGTCGAGGCGGCGTTGCAGGCCGTCGACGGCGCGGACGAGGGTGGAGCCGGTGCCGGGGCGGGCGCCGGTGAGTCGCCCCATTTCGGCCTCGCTGGTGGGGAAGCCCAGGAGGTGGAGTGCGGTCGCGCAGGAGGCGGGCACGCAAGACCAGTCTTGGGTCTGGACGACGGGCCCGGCGGGCACGCTGTTGGCCAGGGCGGCGGCGGGGCTCGGCTGGATCATCCAGAGCCCGCCCCGGACGAGGTAGACCAACCCGAAGCCGGCGGCGGACATCACCATGGGCCGGCGCCACCGCGCGCTGGCGTGGGCCGAGGCGATGCCGCAGAGCACCAGGAAGGCGGGCGCGGCGGCGACGCCCTCGATCCGGCTGAGCCAGGCGGCGGGGACGATGCGGAGCGCCGCGTCGGGGCGGTGGTTGAGGGTGAGCCAGACGATCAGGACGAAGGAGGCCCCGCCGGCGAGCCAGCGCGACCAGATCGGGCTCCGCAGGGCGCCGTACCGGCCCAGAGCAAAGCCGCCGGCCGAGGCCAAGCAAACAACGAAGAACCAGAGCCAGAGAGGATCGATCACCGAGCGGTCCCGACGAGAAGCCAAAGCCCTGGGCGTGTGGCACGCGAACGACACCGCGCAGACAACGCGCCCGCCACGGGCGTTATCGGCCAATCGCGTCGGAGACTTTGAGGACCCCGCGGGGTCGACGGCGTGTCGCGGGGCTACTCGGCGGCGCCCAGCTCGACGATCCGGGCGTAGTTGGGGCGGAAGAACGTGTCGCGCCACTCCCGGCGTTTGGGCTCCCAGCCGCCGGGCCCGTCGTCGAGCGCGCTCAGGTGCTTGCCGAAGGCTTGGAGGGTCGCGACGACCTGTTCGTGCTGCGGGTGGCCGGGGTCGTCTTGG
>JBCCXV010000396.1:0-2232 GCA_039191195.1 Planctomycetota bacterium | reverse complement strand
GTCGAAGTCTCCGGCGGACCACCCGGACAAGCCGAGCCGGCCGCTGGCGTCGTTATCGGGCCCGACGGTGGCGGAGGAGCTGGCGAAGTGCCTGCCGGCGACGGCTTGCGCGGCGGCGGACGACGAGGGCTTCGCCAAGCTCCTGCAAGAGGCGTTCACGACGCAGTGGTTCCGGGTCTATACGAACGCGGACCTCTTGGGCGTGGAGCTGGCGGGGGCGACCAAAAACTGCATCGCGCTGGCGGCGGGCATGCTCGACGGGCTTCAGGCCGGCATCAACGCCAAGAGCGCGCTTTTGTCGCGCGGGCTGGCGGAGATTGCGCGGCTTGGGGCGGCGATGGGGGCCCGGCCGGAGACGTTTTTCGGGGTGACGGGCGTGGGCGACTTGGCGACGACGTGCTTCTCGCCGGGCGGCCGGAACCGGACTTGCGGCGAGGCGCTGGGGCGCGGGCGCAAGCTCGACGACGTGCTGGCGGAGATCCCAGGGGTGGTCGAGGGCGTGCCGACGACCGAGGCCGTGGCGGCGCTGGCCAAGAAGTACCGGGTGGAGATGCCGATCTGCACGGCGATCCATCGGGTGCTGTTCGAGGGTCTGGACCCGCTGGACGGCATCGGCGAGTTGATGGCCCGTCAGCCGAAGGCCGAGTCGGTGGGGTAAGCCCTCCGGCCCCCGGAAGTAGCCCCCTGAAACACCTGCGCCCCCGGATCCGCCCGCGGACTGGCTCGCGGCGTCATCGAAGTCTCATGCGACGCGCGCTTCGGCGTCACTTGCCGACGCAGAAGCCTGCGAAGACGTGTCCGAGGACGTCGTCGGGCAGGACCCTGCCGACGATGAGGTCGAGGTGGGTCGCGGCGTCGGCGAGGCGCTGGGCGATGAGTTCGGGGTCGGGCAGGGCGGCGCCCGTGATGGGCGCGAGGTCTTGGTGCAGGGCGTTCAGGGCGTGGGCGGCGCGTTCGAGTGCCCGCTGATGGCGGGGCAGGACAAGCGTGGAGGTGGAGGCGGCTTGGCCGGGGTCGGCGGCGGCTCTGGCGAGTATGGCGAGCAGGGTGTCGAGGCCTCGGCCGGTGTGGGCGGAGACGGGGATGGCTTCGGGGTGCGCGGGCGGGGTGTCGTGGTCGTCGCGGTCGCGTTGTGTGGCGGCGTAGAGCGCGGTTGCGGAGTCGGACAGCGCGCGGCGGACGTCTTGGGGGATGTCGAAGTGCGAGGGCGGGGCGTCGCACCAAAGGACGACGTCGGCGTGGCGCAAGGCGCGGCGGGTGGCGGCGAGGGCTTTGCGGTCGAGGGCGTCGCCGGGGCCGTGCCAGCCGGCGGTGTCGACGAGGAGGATTTGTATGGGCGCCTGGGTGTCGGGGTGGCGGAGGGTCAGGGGTTCTTCGAGGGCGTCGCGGGTGGTGCCGTGCTCGGGATCGACGACGGCGCGGGGCTGTTGGAGCAGGCGGTTGAAGAGGGAGCTCTTGCCGGCGCCGACGGGCCCGGCCAGGACGATGCGTGGGTGCGCTTCGGCGGGCGCGGCGCCGTGGCCGGGTTGGGCGAGGGCGGCGAGGCGCTCGGCGAGGGTGCGGGACTGCTGGGCGAGGTCGGCCGGGGCGATGGGGTGGACGTCTTCTTCTTCGGCGAAGTCGATGCCGGCTTCGACCAGGGCGCGGAGGGTGGTGAGCTGGGCGGAGGCTTGGCGGACGGGCCGTGCGAGGCCGCCTCGCTTGAGGCGGTCGGCGGCGGCGAGCTGGTCTTGGGACTGGGCGGCGATGGCGGCGGCGAGGGCCTCGGCGTCGTAGGCGGTGAGCTTGCCGTGGCGGACGGCGCGGTAGGTGAACTCGCCGGGGTCGGCGGGTCGTGCGCCGGCGTCGTAGGCCTGGGCGAGCAGTCGGTCGACGAGGGCGGGGTGGCCGGGGAGTTGGAGTTCGGCGACGTCTTCGCCGGTGAAGCTCTTGGGTTTGGCGAAGACGGTGAGCAGCGCGGGCAGGGGCGGGTCGATGAGCGTGACGGGGGTGGGGCGCCAAGGCGTGGCGGGCGGCTGGTCTGAGTGCTTTCCGATCCAGCGGTGAACAACCTGGTGGGTTTGGGGCCCGGAGACGCGGAGCAGCGCGCGGGGGCTTTGTCCGGGCGCGGAGGCGAGCGCCGCGATGGTGTCGCCGAGGCGGGGCATGGTGGAGGTTCTACCCGGCCGGGCTTAGCGCTTCTTGCGTTTCTTGAGGTTGCGCTGGGTGGCGCGCCCGCCGGGCTGGGCGGTG
>JBCCXV010000395.1:0-2243 GCA_039191195.1 Planctomycetota bacterium | reverse complement strand
GCACGCGTGAACAAGAAGTTCCCGCCCCCACCGGCCACGTGCATGGTCGACAGGTAATCCGCGAACGTCGGCGGCGTCTCGGGATACGCCACCTCGTGCGTCGTCTCCTGCTCCGGATCATCCTCCCGGAAGAACGCGATCCGCTGCGGCGCACACGCCTGGGCCTCTTGCTCAAGCATCCGCTTCGCCAGCGCGTCGGCCGTGCCCGGCGGCAACAGGTTGTCGCTGTCCAAGCAGTACAGAAGCCCATGCCGCGCCGCGCGCACGGCCGTGTTGCGCGCCGCAGCGCCGCCGCGGTTGCGGTCGTGCTCGATCACCCGGACCGCCGGGTGCGCCTCGGCCAGCGCGGCCAAACGCTCCGCCGTCGCGTCGGTGGACCCGTCGTTCACGAGCACCAACTCGTCACCGTCGCAAAGGTTCCCGTCGAGGATCGACCCCGCCGACGCGTCGATCCAGCCCGCGCAGTTGAAGCACGGGATGAAGAAGCTGATCGCCGGGCGGCCCGGATTGGCTCGGTTCACGCTCACGCCGCCTCCAACGAGCCGTCCGCCGCCGCAGGCGCCACACCCGGCGTCTCCTCGACGGTCGACGGCATCAACCGCAACGCCTCTGGCCCCACCCAGCGCTGGCCGTACCCCGGCGCGTTCACCAAGCCGATGTCGCCGGCGTCGTAGTCCGAAGACCACTGCTCCATCACTTGGAAGCCCGCCAGGTCCGCCGCCCACAGGTAGCCGTTCAGCCCGTCCTGCGAGCCGCCCACCGCGATCCGATACGACCCCGGCCGCAGCAGCTTCGACGGCACCTCGACCTCCGCCGAGAACGGACCCTTCGGCAGCGTCATCCCGTGCGCCACGTCGTGCTTCGACAAGACCCGCGCTTGGTCTCGGTAGATCGAGATCGTCGTCCGGAACGCCGGCACCGCCTGGTGCGCCTCGCCCCGCACCCGGATCCGCACCGCCTCGCTCGGCCGCAGCGCCGGCGGGCCATCCACCGTCGGACGGCCGTTCACCGTGATGTCCTCAAACCGCAGGTGCTTCGCCAGCGGGCCGCGGAACGTCGCCTCCGGTGCCCGCCGCCACTCGCTCACCAGCTCCAAGTACCGCGCCACCGCACGGTCGGCCCGCTCGATGCAGTCCACCTTCCCGTGGTCCATCACCACCACCCGGTCGCACAGCGTGCTCACCGCGCCCATGTCGTGCGACACGAACACGATCGTCCGGCCGTCGTGGGCGATGTCGTTCATCCGGCCCAGGCAACGCTGCTGGAAACCCGCGTCGCCCACCGCCAACACCTCGTCGATCAGCAGGATCTCCGGCTCCAGGTGCGCCGCCACCGCAAACGCCAAACGCACGTACATCCCCGACGAATACCGCTTCACCGGCGTGTCCAAGAACCGCTCGACCTCCGCAAACGCCACGATGTCGTCGAACTTGCGCGTCACCTCCCGCCGGGTCATCCCCAGGATCGCGCCGTTGAGGAACACGTTCTCCCGGCCCGTCAGCTCCGGGTGGAAGCCCGTGCCCACCTCCAGCAGCGAGCCGATCCGCCCGCGGTACGCCACCGCGCCGCTCGTCGGCGCCGTGATCCGCGCCAACAGCTTCAGCACCGTGCTCTTGCCCGCCCCGTTACGCCCGATCACCCCCAGCACTTCGCCCGGCTTTACGTCGAAGCTCACGTCGCGCACCGCCCAGCAATGGTCGCGGCGCAGCGGGGTGCGCCCGCGCAGCCTCGACTTCACCCGCCCGGCCCACCCGTAGATCGCCTCGCCGAACGTCGAGTCCGAACCCGGCCCTTCCCCCAAGCGGTAACGCTTGGACAAGCCTTGCACCGAGATCGCCAAGTCGGGTCGCAGCATCCTGCCCAGCGCCTTCCGCTAAATCACATCCGCCAATCGGCGTTCGACCCGGTGGAACTGCCAAAGCCCCACGACCGCCGCCGCAAGACCGATGCCCACCGAGCACGCCCAGGCCACGTAGTCGATCGGCGTGCCCAAAATCGCACCGCGGAACGCCAGCACCGGACCGTGCATCGGGTTCAGCATCAAGACCCCGTGGAAACGCTCCGGCACGATCGACATCGGATACATCACCGGCGTCAAGAAAAAGCCAACCCGCAGCAAGAACGGCGTGATATGACGCACGTCGCGATACGCCGCCGTCGCCGCCGACAAGATCAGCCCCACCCCAAACACCGCCAGCAGCACCGTCGCCCCGATCAGCGGCAGCAGCAGCAGCTGCCAGGTC
>JBCCXV010000394.1:0-2266 GCA_039191195.1 Planctomycetota bacterium | reverse complement strand
GCAGGCAGTTCCAACACCGGTCGAAGGACCCATCCAGCACCTCGCCGCAGTGCGAGCACGTCCACGACTCGCCGCCCGGGGTCGACGCCATCGCCCCAGTCTAAGCGCCGGCAGGCCAATCCAAGGCTACGTTGCCCCCATGCCCGTCCTCGGACACGGCCTCGACCTCGTCGAAACCGCCCGCATCGCGGCGCTGCTCGAACGCCACGACCAGGCCTTCCGCGACCGCGTGTTCACCCCCGACGAACAGCGGTACTGCGAGCGCAACGCCCGCCGCCGGGTCGAGCACTACGCCGTCCGCTTCGCCGCCAAAGAGGCCGCCTTCAAGGCCCTGGGCACCGGCGTGTCCGGCGGGATCCGCTGGACCGACGCCCAAGTCCTCCGCCTGCCCTCAGGCCAGCCCCAACTCCAACTCCAAGGCCACGCCCGGCAAGTCGCCGATGACTTGGGCATCGCACGCTTCCTGCTCAGCCTCACCCACGTCGGGCCCATGGCCGCGGCGTCGGTGCTCGCCGTGTCCGACCCGGCCTGAACCCGATCGCCTTGGCGAAGCCGCCCCGGCGCGCGAGGATGCCCCCCGATGCCCAAGCGCGAAATCCCACCCTACGAGATCATGCGCCGCGCCGAACGCCGGCCCGACGACGCCGAGCAGGCCCGCGCCCCACGCCACGAACCGGAAACCGACGCCGACCCGTCTGCCGACCCCGGCGTGCACCAGCGCATCGAGGCCGCCACCCAGTGGGCCCTCGAACCCGTCGGCCCGTCCCTGCCCCGACTCGGCTGGGCCGGCGTCGCCGTCGCGTGCATCGTGCTCCTGTCCGTCGCCTTCGCCCTCGGCCGTGCCTCGGCGCCCACGCCCGCCGCCCCAAACCCCGGCCCCCAGGTCATCCCGGGCCTCGAGCGTCCGCCCGCGCAAGCCGTCGAAACCCCCGCGGGCCAACCGGTCGTCGAAGCCCGGCCCCAGCTCATCGACGGCAAGAACTACCTCCGGCTGCCGGCGGTCCCGCCCGACGAGGCCGACCGACTACGCGAGTTCTGCGAAGGCTGGAGCGTCCGGCTGGCCTTTACCCCCGGCAACCGCATCGACCTGGTCGTGCCGTATCTGGTCGACCACCCCCTCGACCGGCCGGCCGGCGCCGACCAAGCCCGGGCCAGCCAAATCAAGCAGAGCGTGCTCCAGCTCGGCCGGGAATGGAAACGCTTCAACGGCGGCCGCGGCGACGACCTCAGCTCCAGCTACTGGTCACGCTACGACGGCCCGTAACCGGACACCAGCCCCACGAACCCCGCCCAATCCGGCTTGGAACCCGCCCCAGATTGCGGTACACTGCCCGGCTCGACGCACCGAGCCCCACCCCGCACCCGGATCGACCCCGATGAGCATCGACCAGAGCCTCAAGAGCAGCGGCGGCATGCAAGCGCACCGCAACGTCCTGACCCGGCCCGAGCGCATCGCCAAGCTCCAGGCCGAAGGCAAGCTCCCCGCCGACAAGGCCACGCCCCTGGGCCTGCCCAAGGTCGGCAACCGCCGCATCTCCGCCGGCAAGAAGAAGTGACCCCCCGGGCCCCGCGCCCGGACTTCGCATCGCCTCGCCATCCCCGCAGACCCCCCGGCCCACACCGGCCGGCTTGTAAGCTGCGCGCATGGCCTTCGACCCCACCGCGCTGATCTCCGACCGGGCCCACGCGATCGACGCCTCCGGCATCCGCCGCGCCTTCGACCTCGCCGCCAAGCTCGACGACCCCATCAACCTCTCGATCGGCCAGCCGCACTTCGACGTTCCCGACGCCGCGCGCCACGCCGCCTCCGCCGCCATCGACTCCGGACGCAACGGCTACACCCCCACCCAGGGCGCCGCGCCGCTCCTCCAGCGACTCGGCCAACACCTCGCCAACGAGTTCCCCGCCACCCTCGGCGACCAATCCGGCGCCACGCCGGGCCCCCTCGGACTGCCCGAAGACACCGGCCTGCTTATCACCTCCGGCGTGTCCGGCGCGCTCGTCCTCGCGCTCCTCGCCTGCGCACAGCCCGGCGACGAGGTGGTCATGCCCGACCCCGGCTTCGTCATGTACGGCCACCTCACCCGCATGGCCGGCGCCACGCCTGTCCCCATCGACACCTACCCCGACTTCCAGCTCACCGCCGACCGCGTCGAAGCCGCCATCACCGACCACACCAAGATGGTCATCCTCAACTCGCCCGGGAACCCCACCGGCGTCGTCACGCCCCCGGACCAGTGCCGCAAGCTCTACGACCTCTGCCAAG
>JBCCXV010000393.1:0-2270 GCA_039191195.1 Planctomycetota bacterium | reverse complement strand
GGGCCGCGTCGAGCACGCCCTCGCCGATCATGAAGTTCGCCGTGACCACGAAGTAGATCAGCAGCTGGAAGATCACGTCGATCATGGACGTGAGCCCGAGCTCGAAGCCGCCGGCCGGTCCGCGCCGCCGTCGGGTGCGTCCGGCGCAGCGTCGGGCCGCGCGCCGATCCGGGCCGGAGTACCCGGCCGCCGCGGTCGCCAAGCTGGCCTCGGTCATCACGGGTCCCGGGTTAGCGCTGGTCTTCGGGCAGGTAGGCCACGAGCTTGACGTCGGACACGCCGGCCCGTGTCATGGCGTCGAGCACGGGGCTGACGGCTTCGTAGTAGAGCGCGCCGTCGGCCCGGAGCAGCACCGGGTCGTTGGGGCGGGCCGCGACGGTGGCGCGGAGGTAGTCCTCGGCGTCTCCGGTGGCGCCGGGAGCGAACCGCCGGGGGCCGACCGACAGCACGTCGGCGAAGCCGGGGGCGCGCAGGTGGCTGTTGTCGGCCGCGAGGGAGCGGGTGCGGTCGTCCTCGGGCGCGAGGTTGACGACGACGCGGTTTTCGTCGGTGAGCTCGGCGGTCTCGGGGTCTTGCAGGTCGGGCAGGACCATCGGCAGCGCCTCTTCGCCGACGAGGTTGGACACGAGCATGAAGAAGATGATGATCAGGAACACCACGTCGATCAGCGGCGTGATGTTGAGGCTGGGGGCGACCGGGCCCCGCTCGGTGGTGTAGCTGGCGGATCGGACGGCCATGTCGTTCGCGGCGCCGGGGTGGGGGTCAGGTGGATTCGGGCTCTTCGCCGGTGCGCCCCCGGGACTGGGCCGACTTGCGCTGCCCGGGCTTGAAGGGGGCGATGAGGTGCTCGGACATGAGCACGCCTTCGGCGCAAAACGCGTCGACCCGGTTGCGGATCAGGGCGTACGCCGACAAGGCGGGGATCGCGACGATCAGGCCCCAAAACGTGGTGACCAGCGCGGTCGAGATGCCGCCGGCCAGGTCGCCGGGGTCGGGGCTGCCGGCGGCCTTAGCGAGCTGCTGGAAGGCCAGGATCATGCCGTAGACCGTGCCGAACAGGCCCATCATGGGGGCGACGTTGCCCAGGACGTTGAGGTATTCGACCGGGCGGAGCATGCGGGTGGCCTCGGCCTCGCCGGTCTCTTCAACGGCTCGCTCCATGGCCCAGTAGCCGTTGGGCGCCTCGGCGAGCGCGCCCGCGGTGACGCGGCCGAGGTACGACCGCTCGCGCTGGCTGCGCTCGATGGCCTCGCGGTAGCGCTGCTGGGTGAGCAGGCTGCCGACCTCTTCGGCAAAGCGCCCGGGTATCAGCGCGCTCTTGCGGTACCGCAGCGCCAGTTGCAACGCATACGCCAGGCTGCCGGCGGAGAAGAAGATCAGCGCCCAGATGATGGCCTTGCCGATCAGGTCGGCGCCCTCGGGCATGAAGAAGGCGTCCCAGATGTTGAGCGACTCGACCGTGGCGACCGGCGCGGGGGCGTCTGGCTCGGTCCCGGCGTCGTCGTTTTGCGCCAAGGCCAGCGGCGCAAGCAGCACCGCGCCCCACAACAGCGCCAAGCGGGCGGGTCGGACGCGACAGCAGCGGTGGGCGCGGTGGGTTGGCATAAGCGGAAGCGGGGGGAGACGCCCGGCTCGTCCGTGGGCCGCGGCGCGGGCGATAGTGCCCGAAACCCGGCGGGCGGGCAAGCGGGCGAGGTCAGCCGTCGGGGCCACCCGGCTCGGCGGCGAGGGAGGCTTGCAAGCGCCGCAGGCGGTCGGTGTAGGCGGGGTCGCGCGCCGCGTCGAGCCGGGGCGCCGCGAGGTCGTACAGGGTCTTGGCCTGGTCGAGGCGCCCTAAGCGCTGGTGGATATAGCCGGCCTCG
Source organism: Planctomycetota bacterium (assembly GCA_039191195.1). Classification (GTDB taxonomy): domain Bacteria; phylum Planctomycetota; class Phycisphaerae; order Phycisphaerales; family Phycisphaeraceae; genus JBCCBV01. The sequence goes on along the minus strand of JBCCXV010000393.1, from coordinate 408 downwards.
ACCAGCGCCGGCCCGGCCAGGGGTTCGCCCGACGGGCCGAAGTGGATGGCGACCCGCAGCAGCGGGATCGAGGCGCGGAGGAAGTCCTCACGCAGCCGCGAACGTTCCGCCACGCCCAAGCGGGCCGCGCCGAGGAGGAAGAGGCTCCGCGCCGGGCGGTCGCCGCGCTCGACGCGCCGCTCCCCGAGCGCCGCGGCTTCTTCAAACCGGCCGGCCAGGATGAGCGCGGGCAGCTCGGCGCCGGTGTCGATCGACGAGGGCAAGAGCACGGCCTGGGGCCCCGCGGGGGCGGCTCGTGGCGCGTCTTGGGCCTCGTCGCGGTCGGGCGATGGTGTTTCGGCGGCGGCCGGGGCTTCGCCGCGCAGCGCACGGGCCAGGGCGCTCAGCGGCGCCGCGGCGCGCTCGGGC
>JBCCXV010000392.1:0-2276 GCA_039191195.1 Planctomycetota bacterium | reverse complement strand
TGCGGTCGGGGATGGGTTCGCCGCACTCGGGGCATTGGCCGGTGGACATGTGGATGTCGTAGCCGCAAGCGGCGCAGACTTCGCCGGGGCGGCCGGTGGGCATCTTGCGGAAGAGGCGTTGGAGGCCGTAGACGATCGCCATGTAGACGAGAATGATGACGTTCCACACGGCGGCGGTGAGCAGTGTCCAGACAAGGATGATGGCGAAGTGCTTGGCCACCTCGGCGGGCGAGACATCAGGCAGGGTATCGATGCTCGCGCCGGTCAAGGTGTCGAGCATGGCGCCGACGAAGATGCCGACCACCATGTCTGGGATCGCGCCGACGCCGGTCAGTGCGATGAGCGAGAGCGCGATGCGTGTCCCGTAGCCGATGTAGGCTGTGCTCATCACGAACGGCATTCGGCGGATGCGTCGGCCCCGCGGGCTCACGGTCCAGACGACGTACAACCCGATAACGATCGCCAGGCCGCTCAGCATCGCGAGGATGCTCACCGTGTTGCCCGCGGTGAATAGGCCGAGCACGAAGCTCGGCGCTCCGCAGACGAGCACAACGGCAGACCACAGGCCGATCGCTTTGGTGATGTCGGTCGATTCCAGCGGCGGCAGCGGGTCGTCCCAGTAATACCGCATTCGCGGCTGCACCGAGCGTGGCGTAGCGTGGACGTGGATCATCGTCTGGTCCCTGTTACGTCACCTATCTCAGTCGTCGCCGGCTTGCGTCAGCCAGTCGAGGTCGACGGGGACGTCGCAGGAGGCCCCGGCCTCGTCGGTGATACCGACGCCGTCGGCGGCGGGTTCGATCGCGGCGACGCGGGTGAAGCCGGCGGGGCGGGGGATGCAGCCGAAGGCGTAGGGGACGTGGAAGGGGCGGCCGGGGCGGAGGTTGAAGACGGTGGGGACGCCGCGGTCGCGCCAGTCGTTTTCGCCGACGGAGCCGGCGAGGCCGTCGGAGAAGTGGGAGGTGGTTTCCTCGACGCCGAGGACGCGGGTGTGACGGGCGTTCCACGGGGCGTCGTCGCGGCCGCCGTTGGCGTGCCACAGCAGGGTGGAGCGGAGGACGGCGGGGTTCTTGAGGGCGAACCAGAGCCAGCCGCCTTGGCGCTTCGGGTCGCCGTGGGGCGCGACGCTGACGGCCGACCAGGCCAGGCCGGCGTCGTGAGCCGAGGCGAGCTGGACGAGGTCCTCGTAGCCGGGGCGGGCGGGATAGGTGGTGAGGTCGGCGGTGGTGCCGTCGAGCTGGGGGACGGCGGCGAGGTCGTCGAACCAGGCGCCGGGCTGCAAGGCCTGGCGTCCGCCGTCGGCCTCGTTCTCGAACGGCTCGGGGTAGACGCGGCCGGCGGAGAAGGGGCTGGTCGAGAGGCGGGCGACCTCATTGTCGGCGAACTTGAGCATGGCGTGGTGGCCGAAGCACATCGGGCCGAGCATGCCGTGGACGGTGTGGCGTTGGTAGACGACGGGGTGGTCGGCGACGAGGCGGACGGTCTTGTCGACGGTGCCGGGGCGGATGCGGGCGAGCATGGTGAGCCGCATCCAGGCTTCATGGTCGTCGCCGCCGCCGTCGGCCCAGGTCCAGTGCCGGTTGGCGGTCTCGCCGTGGAGGGGGTGGGTCTCGGGGCCGGTGCCGTGGTGGTAGGGGGTGGCGTGGTCGCCGAAAGGCATGGCGAAGAAGTCGCCGCGGAGGACGCGGAGGACGGTGGGCAGGTCGGGGTCGTGGCGTTGGCCGGACCACGGGGCGACGGCCATGGGCGCGAGGTCGGGGCCGTCGGCGGTGCGGAAGGAGACCGGGCCGAGGTGTCCGCCGGCCTGGGTGACGGCTAGGCTCACCCGCCCGCAGCTCAGCCGCCACGACGGCTCGCCCCGCACCGAGTGCGTTACCCCTCGCCGCCCGTCGATCTCGTCCGCCGGCATGGCCAGAGCTTACCGGTCGCCCCGCGTCGTCGCGTTGGCGAGCAGGTCCAGCCACGCCTCGGGCAAGACCTCCAGCCACCAGCGCCCGTGGATGCGTCGGACGTAGACCTTGCAGCCGTAGACGTCGCTGAGCGTCTCGGGGTTGACGACGTCCTGGGCGTTGCCCTGGGCGACGATGCGCCCGGCTTTCATCATCACGACCCGGCTGGTGCGCGGGCTCAGCTCCTCGACGTGGTGCGTGATCATGAGCACGGCCGTGCCGCGGCCGCGCTGGACGAGCATCTCCACCGCGCCGAGCACCTGCTCGCGGCCGGCAACGTCGAGCCCGGCGGTCGGCTCGTCGAGGATGAGCAGCTCGGGCTCGGCG
>JBCCXV010000391.1:0-2276 GCA_039191195.1 Planctomycetota bacterium | reverse complement strand
GCTGGAGCTCGACAAACTGCTGGATCGCCCCGCAGTAGTTGCCCAGGTGGAGCCGGCCGGAGGGTTGGACGCCCGAGAGCACACGTGCCATAGGCGGCGGAGTCTAACGCCGACGCGCCGCCCGCCCGGCGGGTAGCATTCGCCCGCTCGATCAAGCCCCCCTGGAGCGCCCGGCATGACCCGCCTTCGGCCGTCGACAAGCACCCGGACCTGCCTCGCCCGCGCCACGCCCGTCGCACTCGCCGCAACGCTGCTGATCGCCCTGACGATCCCCACGGCCGGCTGCGCCGGGAACCCGCGCAAGAGCACGCGCAGCGTCGACCACCAGACCGGGACCGCCGAGATGTTCACCCGCGGCGACCTCGACCAGGTCTCAGACCAGACCGTCCAGGCCCTCCGCGACGCCGGGCTAATCCGCCTCACCGTCGACCCCGTCGACAACGGCCAATCCATCCGGGCCTTCACCCCCGGCGGCACGCGCGTGATCACCCAGATCGCCTTCGAGCCCGACGGCCGTCTCTACCTCGGCGTCCGCGTGGGCACGTTCGGCAACGAGGCCGAGGCCGCCCGGTACGCCGACGCCATCGCCGAGCGCCTCCGCCGATGACGCCTGCACCTGGTTGTCTGAGCGCCTAACGACTCAGCCCGGGTCGCCTCAGCCCGGGTCGCGACCGTCGGCCGTGCGCACCGCGGCGCAAAACGCCCGGACCCGACCGGCGTCTTTCACGCCCCGGCTCGACTCGACGCCGCTCGACACGTCCACGCCATACGGCCGGACCACCGAAATCGCCTCGCCCACGTTCTCCGGCGTCAGCCCGCCGGCCAGGATCATCGACGGCCAGCCGTCCTCACGCCGGTGCGCCCCGAGCGACGCCAGCGCCGCCCAGTCGGTCGTACGACCCGTCCCGCCGGCCACGCCGCCTCGATCCGTCGGCGCGTCCCACAAGAGCCCACGCACCGGCGAAGACGACCCGCACCACAGCGCAAAGTCGTCGGCGGTCTGGCCCGGCGACATCGCCACGGCCTTGAGCACCCGCAGACCCGCCTCGGCGAGCCGACGCGCCGCCCCAGGACCCTCGCGCCCGTGCAGCTGCACCGTGTGAAGCCCGCAACGATCGGCCGTCGCCAGCACGTCGTCGGCGGACGCGTCCACAAAAAGCCCCACCGCGTCGACCCACGCCGGGATCGACCGCACCACCGACGCGGCCCGCTCCGGCGTCACCGTGCGCGGCGAGCCTTCGGCCAGCACCAAACCCACGGCGTCGGCGCCGGCGTCCACCGCGCACATCGCCGTGGCTTCGTCGCAGACCCCGCAGATCTTGACGCGCGTGCGTGCCATCGCCCCAAGTCTACGCGTCGGCGTCCTGCGGCCAGCGCAGCACAAGATCGGCGTGACGGCTCTGCGACGACACGAGCTTGGCGTTTCGCCGGTCGCCCTTGAGCTTGGCCTCGATCTCGGCCGGGCTGCGCCCGCGCTCGGCGTGACGCCGCCGCAACCGCTCCCGGCAGGCCTCCCACGGCGCGTCGAGGTACCACGTCTCTCGGGCCAGCTCCCGCCCCTGAGACCACGGCAGCAACTCCAAGAGCAGGTAGTTGCCTTCGGCCAAAACGACGCGTGTCTCGCCCGTCACCCGGTGCAGGGCCGAGCCCGTAAACGCCGGCTCACCCAAGCGTCGGCTGTACGCCGGCAACTCACCCCGCCAACCGGCCGAGCAGGCCTTGTGCAGCGCGTCGACGAACCCGCGCGCGTCGAACGTCTCGGGCGCGCCCTTCCGCTCGGCGAGCCCAAGCCGGTCCAGTTCACCTTGCGCAAGGTGGTAGCCGTCCATCGGCGCCCAAACGGCGAGCCACGGCGATGCCCGTGAGACCGCTTCGACCAGCGCCTTCGCCAGCGTGCTCTTTCCCGAGCCCGGCGGTCCGGCTAGCAGCACGGCTGCACGGTCGCCGTCCAGGGGCCCGGCTAGGCCGGTCAACCGTCGCGCCAGCCCGTCGAGCCCCGCGTCGTCCAGTGTCACGCCCACGCCCATCCCGCGACCTCCCGGCCGGCCCGGCTCACACGCCCGCCGCCCGCTTTAGACTCTCGGGCCCGATTCGGAAACCCGACATGCCCCTGCCCCCCGCGACCACCACCGGCCTGAACCGCTACTCCGCCCGCATCACCCAGCCCAAGGCCCAGGGCGCCAGCCAGGCCATGCTCTACGCCACGGGCTTGCGCGACGAGGACTTCCACAAGCCCCAGGTCGGCGTCGCCAGCGTCTGGTACGAGGGCAACCCGT
>JBCCXV010000390.1:0-2279 GCA_039191195.1 Planctomycetota bacterium | reverse complement strand
GACATCTTCCGCATGTCGAGCTGGCCGGCCAGGGCGTGCATCACCGAGCCGGCGGTGAGGAACAGCACGGCCTTGAAGAACGCGTGCGTCACCAGGTGGAAGATGGCGCCGTAGGTCGAAAGCGCCGACACGCCCAAGAACATGTAGCCCAGCTGCGACACGGTGGAGTAGGCGAAGACCTTCTTGAGGTCGAAGGCCGAGGCGGCGATCACCGCGCCGATCAGGGCGGTGAGCGAGCCGACCACCGCAACCGTCGGCAGTGCATAAGGCGACAGCTCGAACAGGTGGATGGTCCTGGCGATGAGGTACACGCCGGCGGTCACCATCGTCGCCGCGTGGATCAGCGCCGAGACCGGGGAGGGGCCCTCCATCGCGTCGGGCAGCCACACGAACAGGGGCAGCTGCGCCGACTTGCCGAAGGCGCCGAGCATCAAGCCGAAGGGCGCCGCGAGGATGTAGACCGGGTTGGCTGCCTGGCTGGCCAGGGCCGAGGCATACGCCGTGGCGGCCCCGGGGGCGAGGCCCGAGGCGTCGCCGGTGACCAGCGCCTTGGCCGCGGGCAGGACCTCCTCGAAGCGGATCGAACCGAAGGCCTGGTAGATGCAGAACACGCCCAGGAGGAAGCCGAAGTCGCCCACGCGGTTGACGATGAAGGCCTTCATCGCGGCCGCCGCCGCCGACGGCTTGAAGTAGTAATGGCCGATCAGCAGGTAGCTGGCCAGGCCCACGCCCTCCCAGCCGAGGAACAGGACGACGAAGTTGTCGGCCATCACCAGGTGGAGCATGGCGAAGATGAACAGGGACACCCCGGCGAAGAAGCGGGCGTAGCCGGGGTCGCCCTTCATGTAGCCGGCGGCGTAGATCGAGACCATCGACCCGACGCCGGTGATGGCGAGCATCATGATCGCGGTGAGCGAATCGACGTGGTAGGCGAAGTCGGCGATAAGGCCGCCGACGTATTGGCCGTCGACCCATTGCCCGCCGGCCTGGATCCAGGGGGCGAAGTAGGCGGTGTAGTGGTCGCCCTCGACCCCGCCGAGCTTGGCGATGGCGATCAGCGTCATCACGAACGCCGAGCCGATGCCGCTGATGCAGATCGGCGCCGCAAACTCACGCGCCCTGCGCGACGCGCAGCACGCGGCGCAGAGCGCCGCGGCGACGAGCGGGACCCACGGGATGAGAGCGGCGACGTGCATCGGTCGGGGTTCCTCAGCGGTCAGCCGCGGAGTTCAGTCCAGGAAAGGGCGTCGAGGGTCCGCTTGCGGCGGAACAGCAGCACGACCAGCGCCAGCGCCAGGGCGGCTTCGGCCGCGGCGATAGTCAGCACGAAGATCACGAACGTCTGGCCTGTGGTGTTGCCGTGGAACCGGGCAAAGGCGCACAGCGTCACCACGACGCCTTGGAACATCATCTCGGTGCACAGGAACATCACGATCAGGTTCCGCCGGGTGACGAAGCCGATCATGCCCAGCGCAAACAGCGCCGCCCCGATGCCGAGGAAGTGCGCGAGGGTCAAGCTGGAGATCGCGGAGTCGGGCATGACGAGCGTCCGGTCGCCGGGGCGATCAGCGGGAACCCTCCGCGGAGGGCAGGTCGGTCAGTTCGTGCAGCTGGGGCCCGCCGGCGTGCGCCGGGGCTGTCGGGCGGGGGGCGACGTAGGTGGGGTCTTTGGGGGCGCCGGGGCCCATGCCGCCGGCGTCGTCGGAGCGGTCGGGCGGGCTCGCCTTGGCGATGACCACGGCGCCGACCATCGACATGAGCAGGATCACCCCGGCGAGCTCGATCGCCAGCGGGTTCGCCGTAAACAGGTCCATCCCGATGCGCTCCACGTTGCTGACGGTCTCGCCCGCGGCGACGGCCTCGGCGCCCTCGGGGTCCATCGGGCTGGACGTGAGCCAGGCGGCCTCGCCCTGGGCCGTACGCCCGGGCAAGTACTGCGCCACCTGGGCGTCGGTGACCTTCGCCGCCGGGTTGGGCGCGATCGAGGGGTCGAAGGCGACGCTCAGGAGTACGGCGAGCAGGAGGAAGCCCGCCGCGACCGCGGCGACCGGTTCCCGCGCCGTCGCGTCGTACTCAGGCAGGGCTTCGGCGGTGTCGAGCGGCGCCGACTGGCTCGCCAGCATGATCACGAACATGTAGGTGACCAAGATCGCCCCGCCGTAGATGATCAGCATCGCCAGGGCCATGAACTCGGCCGAGAGCGTGACCATCAGGCCGGCCGACGCCACGACCACGAGGATGAACCACAGGGCCGAGTACACCGGCTTGGGGTGGGTGAT
>JBCCXV010000389.1:0-2290 GCA_039191195.1 Planctomycetota bacterium | reverse complement strand
GTCATGGCCCAACGCCTGGTCCGGCTGATCTGCGAAGACTGCAAGCAGCCGATCCCCGTCGAAGACGCCGCCCGCATGCAAGACGAGCTGGGCATCGACCTGCCCGAAACCCTCTACGTCGGCCGGGGCTGCGACCGCTGCGCGGGCACCGGCTACCGCGGCCGGCAGGGCGTCTTCGAGATGATGGAGATCACCGATGAGATCCGCGCCCTGACCAACCGCAGCGCCGACACCGCCGCCATCCGCGCCGCCGCCCAACGCAACGGCATGCGCACCCTCCGCGAAGACGGCTGGCGCTTGGTGCGCGACGGACAAACCACCCTCGAAGAGCTGCTGCGCGTCACCAAGGACGAACGCGCCCCGACCGAACCCGCGCACGAAGACTGAGCGCCGCCGACATCCACTCGCGCGTTGCGCTCGAATACCCGCTGAATCCAGGAAGCCTCGACGTCGCCCAGTTCCAATACATCGCGATGACCGGCGCCGGCGAACGCCGGTCCGGGTCGGTTACCGCCGGCGACCGCGCCGCGGCGCTCTCGGCGATCCAGGCCATGGGCTTGCACCCCATGCAGCTCCAAGGGACCGCCGCGGCCAAGCCCGCCAGGGCGCCCAGATCGGCGGCCCGGCCCCAGACGCGCGACAAGGCCACCGCCCAACCCCGCGGCGCCTCGGCCGACGCAGCCCCCGCCGCCGTCGCCGGAGAGCCACGCTTCTCGGCCAACCAAACCCTCGCCATGGTCCGCCAACTCGGCAACCTGCTCACCGCCGGCGTGTCGCTCAGCCGGGCCCTGACCGTGCTCGAGCGCGAAGCCCAGCGGCCCGCCGCCAAGTCCCTCTGGGCCGAGGTCCAGCGCCGCGTGTCCGACGGCCAACCCCTGGCCGACGCCTTGGGCCGGTACCCCAAGACATTCCCCCGCGTGGCCATCGCCATGGTCCGCGCCGGGGAGGCGGGGGGGTTCCTCCCGGCCGTGCTCCGCCAGATCGCCGACTTCATGACCCGCGAGCGCGAGCTGCGCAGCCGTGTTTCGAGCGCGATGATCTACCCGGCCGTGCTCGCCGTCGTCGCCGCGGCGGTGGTCACCTTCCTGCTGTCGTGGTTCATCCCTCGGTTTTCCGAGATCTTTCAAGACTTCGGCCGCGACCTGCCCCTGCTCACCCAGGCCGTACAGGGCGCCAGCGACCTGGTGCGCAGCTACGGCATGTTCGCCGCGATCGCGATCATCGTCGCAGTACTCGCCGCCAAGCGCGCGATGGCCTCGGCCGAAGGCCGACGCGCCCGCGACCGCTTCGCCTGCGCCGCGCCGGGGCTCGGACCCGTGGTGCGGCAGTTCGCCCAGATCCGGTTCCTGCGCATGCTCGGCAAGCTCATCGCCGCCGGCGTGCCGCTGCTGACGGCGTTGCGCGTCGCCCGCCAGGCCGTCGGCAACCAGCTCCTGGCCGACACCCTCGACGACGCCGTCGAGCGCGTATCCGACGGCGAGCCCCTGGCCAAGAGCCTCGGCGCCTGCGCCCAGCTCTTCCCCGGCGACGTGGTCGAGATGATCGGCGTCGCCGAGGAGTCCGGCCGGCTCGAAACCGAACTGGTCCGCATGGCCGACGAGGCCGAGGGCGAACTCGACCGACGCCTGCGGTCGCTCGTCGCCTTCGCCGAAGTCGGCGTCCTCTTCGCCATGTCCGCGCTGATCGGCGTGATCGTTGTCGGCATGCTCCTGCCCGTGTTCGACCTCTGGGAGGCCGTCCGTTGAACCGTAACGTCCCCGCTCGTCTGTCCCGCCCCGCTCTGCGTCGTGCACCGCGCGGCTTCAGCCTGCTCGAACTGCTCCTGGTGCTGGTGATCCTCGCGATCCTGGCCGGCATCGTCGGCGTGCGCTTCGCCGGTCAATCCGCAGACGCCAAGATCAAGGCCGCCCGCGCACAACTCGACACCTTCAAGACCGCGCTCGGCCGGTACGAGATCGAGGTCGGCGCCTACCCGACCACCCAGCAAGGCCTCGACGCGCTCGTGACCGACCCCGGCAACGTGCCCGACTGGCCCGGGCGAACCCTCGACGCCGACGCCGTCCCCCAAGACCAGTGGGGCAACGACTGGCAGTACCGCGCGCCCGGAACGCAGAACACCGACGGCTACGACCTGTTCTCCTTCGGGCCCGACGGCAAGCAGGGCGGCGGCGACGACATCACCAACTGGACCCAAGGCGCCTCTTGATCCCACGCCCGCCTCAACCCGATCACACGCGGCACGCGACGGCATGTTTGCGCCAGCGCGAAGGCTTCCGCCGGGCGTTCACGC
>JBCCXV010000388.1:0-2292 GCA_039191195.1 Planctomycetota bacterium | reverse complement strand
GCTCAAGCCGGATGTGGTTCACGCGAACGAAGAGTCAGTATTCATGGCGCGGTGGATGAAGCTGTGGGGCGGCCGGCCGTACGTGTACGACATGGACTCTTCGCTAGCGCAGCAGCTGGTGGAGAAGCACGGGGTGCTGAAGGTGCTGGCGCCGGTGTTCAACGGGATGGAGGGCTGGGCGGTGCGCGGCGCCGAGGCGGTGGCGGCGGTGTGCCCGGCGCTAACCGAGCTCGCCGAGCGGCGCGGCGGCAAGCGGGTGCTCACGGTGCACGACGTGTCGCAGATGTCGGCGGAGGACTTTGTCCCAACGGGGGAGGTGCGTGAGAAGCTCGCCCTTGGGGATGCGCCGGGGGTGGTGTACGTGGGCAACCTCGAGCCGTATCAGGGCGTCGAGCTGCTGGTGGATTCGATGGTCGAGGCGACCTGCCGGGTCCCTGAGGGCAAGCTGGTGGTGGCGGGGGGCAAGCCGGCGGCGATCGAGAAGCTCCGGGCCCGGGCCGAGGCCAAGGGCGTGGGCGGGTCGGTGCACTTCCTCGGGCGGTGGCCGTTGGCGAAGCTGGGGTCGTTGTTGGCGGAGTTCGAGGTGGTGGCGAGCCCGCGGGTGCGGGGGGTGAACACGCCGATGAAGGTCTTCCCGTATCTGCATTCGGGCCGTGCGCTGCTGGCGACGGATTTGCCGACGCATCGGCAGTCGCTGAGCGACGCGGTGGCGTGCCTGGCCCCGCCGGAGCCGGAGGCGTTTGGCGCGGCGTTGGGCGAGTTGTGGGCCGACCCGGGGCGTCGGGAACGGCTGGGCGCGGCCGGACGGGCGTTCATCGAGGCCGAGCACACCTATCCGGCGCACCTGCGGAGGATCCGGGAGTTGTACGAGGGCCTGTCGTCGTATGCTGGCGACCCGTAGAGGACCCCGCATGGCCGAGCTGAACGCCGATGTCGACCCCCGCCCCGTGGTGACGTCGGATTTTGATATCGCGCGCGGCGACTTCACGCGGGGTCGCGCGCCGGACGTGCACTCGTCGAGCGACGCGTACGCCGAGCGGTTTTCGGGGCGGGCGGGCGCCTATCTGCTGGCGGTGCAGGCGAAGCTCGTGCTGGAGTTGGCCTCGCCGTGGCGAGACGGGTCGGTGCTGGAGGTGGGCGGGGGGCATGGGCAGCTCGTGGGCCCGATGCTGGAGGCGGGGTACGACGTGACGCTGCACGGTTCGATCGAGGCCTGCCGGAGCCGTCCGGACCGTCTGGTGGGCCCCGAGCGGTACCGGTTTGTGTGCGGCCCGATGATGAAGCTGCCGGTGGCGGACGCGTCGTACGACGTGGTGGTGGCGATCCGTCTGCTGGCGCACGTGCAGGACGCGCCCAAGCTGGTGAGCGAGCTGTGCCGGGTGGCCCGGCACGCGGTGATCGTGGACTTCGCGTCGGCGGTCGGCTTCAACGCCCTTGCCCCGATGCTGTTCAAGTTCAAGAGGAAGCTCGAGGGCAACACCCGGCGGTTCCTGCTGAGGCGGCCGTCGGAAGTCAAGGCGTTGTTCTCGGGCCAGGGCTGGACGCGTATGCAAAGCCGGGGCCAGTTCGTGTCGCCTTTGGCGGCGCACCGGTTGCTTGGCCGACCTAGCCTCTCCGCGTTGATCGAGTGGCCGCCGCGGGCGTTGGGCCTGACGGATCGGCTTGGATCGCCGATAATCCTGCGTGCAGAGCCGGGGGGCACGGCCGAAGGGCGAAGCGCATGAAAGTGATGGTGACCGGAGCAACGGGATTCACGGGCGGCGCGTTGACGCGTCGTCTGGTGCGCGACGGGCACGAGGTTCGTGCGCTGGTGCGCCCGGGCTCGGACGTGTCTGGCCTCGACTCCGAGCGCATCGAGCTGGTGGAAGGCCAGCTGGGCTCGGCGGAGGACGTCGAGCGCGCGATGCAAGGCTGCGCCAAGTGCTACCACATCGCGGCGGTATTCCGCACGGCGGGCCACCCCGATTCGTACTACTACGACATCAACCTCGAGGCGACGCGCGGGCTGCTGGACGTCGCTCGCAAATTGGGCATCGAGCGGGTGGTGCACTGCAGCACGGGCGGGGTGCACGGGCACATCCGCAACCCGCCGGCGAACGAGAACGCGCCGTACGCGCCGGGCGACGTGTATCAGCGCAGCAAGCTCGACGGCGAGCTGATGTGCCAGGAGCGGGCCAAGGCCGGCGAGCCGATCGCGATCTTCCGGCCGGGCCCGATCTACGGGCCGGGCGACACGCGCTTCCTCAAGCTGTTCAAGGCGCTCTCGAGCGGGCGGTTCCGGATGATCGGTCG
>JBCCXV010000387.1:0-2308 GCA_039191195.1 Planctomycetota bacterium | reverse complement strand
TCGTGGTCACCTCGCCTCCAATGTCGGTCGCCGTCACGCCCGCGGCCGTCGCCAACAACACCACCCCCTCCGCAAACACGCCCGAGCCCCCCACGGCCGCTTCCGAACCCGAACCCGCCGCCTCCGACGCCCCCGCCTTCGTCCTCGACCCCAATGCCTCGGCCGAGCCCATCGTCATCGGCGCCGCCGACCCCACCTCCGAATACAAGCTCGAGCTCACCCTCGACCCCAAGGGCGCCGGCCTCGCCCGCGTCGCCATGGCCGACTACAACAAAGACGTCAAGACCGACCAGCCCCTGGTCCTCTTCGACGGCCTCGACGTCGACGGCCCGCCCCTGGAAAACCAGCCCGACACCTTCAACGCCCCCACCCTCGCCATGTTCACCGGCCGGGGGCTCACCCTCGACGGCCAAGCCGCCGCCTGGCCCGCCGCCGCCCCCGACGCCACGCCCGACACCTACGCCGCCGCCCAGCCCTGGCGCCTCGTCGACCACGGCCCCGGCCACGCCACCTTCGCCCTCGACGTCGCCCAGAACGGCGCCCCCCTCGCCCGCCTCGAACGCACCTACCGCCTCACCCCCGGCAGCTACGACCTCGGCCTCGAGCAGCGCCTGGTCAACCTCACGACCCGGCCCCTCAAAGCCAAGTGGGCCCAGTTCGGCAACGCCGACCTCGTCTCCGAAGCCGCCGCCTACCTCGGCGACCGCAGGCAGGTCGTCCTCGGCTACTTCGACCTCGCCAACGACCCCAACCGCGTCCGCATCCACACCGAAGGCACGTTCTTGTCTCGGCGGGACCTCGCCAAAGACCTCGCCCAGAACCAAGACCTCCCCAAAGCGCAGCGCGACCCCGACGCCATCCTCTGGCCCAGCAACGAGATCGACGAAGACCGCCGCGCCCAGGCCGAGCTCGTCTGGGTCGCCGCCGAGTCACGCTACTTCGCCGTCATCGTCCACCCCGTCGTGCCCGGCGCCGCCCAGCGCGCCGCCGACATCCCCGCCCTCACCGCCGCCTTCCCGTCGGTCGAAGCCGTCGCCCTGCCCAACACCAACACCCGCGGCGACCTCAGCCCCGAGCAGCGCGGCACCATCACCACCCTCGCCACCGGCGAGCTCGCACTCGCCCCCGGCGCCACCCACAACCTCGACCTCGCCGTCTACTGCGGCCCGCGCAAAAAAGAAGTCTTCGACCAAGCCCCCTACACCCTCCTCGGCTTCGAGCAGACCATCCGCTACCAGATCCCAGGCCCCTGCGCCTTCTGCACCTTCCAGTGGCTCGCCCACCTCCTGCTGGGGTACCTCAAGCTCCTCCAAGGCCTCTTCGGCGACTGGGGCGTCGCCATCGTCTTCCTCGTGGCCACCGTGCGGCTCATCCTGCACCCCATCACGAAGAAGGCCCAGGTCAACATGATGAAAATGGGCAAGGTCATGCAGGCCATCCAGCCCGAAATGGAGAAGCTCAAAGAGAAGTACAAGGACGACCAGCGCAAGCTCAGCCAAGAGATGTGGAAGCTCCAGCGCGAAAAGGGCATCGGACCCGCAGGCGCCCTCGGCTGCCTGCCCATGTTCCTCCAGACCCCCATCTGGATCGCCCTCTACGCCATGCTCTATTACGCCATCGAGCTCCGCCAAGAGCCGGCGTTCTACGGGGTCTTCCAAGCCATGGCCGGGTGGGAGTTCCTCGCCGACCTCTCCGTCGCCGACCGCTTCATCCCCCTCTACGACGAATCGCAGATCTTCAAGTTCCCGCTCCTGCCTCTCGTCTTCGACTACTCCTCCATCAACATCCTGCCCCTGCTCATGGGCGTGACCTTCTACATCAACATGAAGTTCACCAGCCCGCCCCCCGCCAACGACCAGCAGGCCCAACAGCAGAAGATCATGAAGGTCATCACCCTGCTGTTCCCCTTCTTCCTCTACTCCGCACCCTCGGGCCTCACCCTCTACATCATGACCTCCACCCTCGCGGGCATCGTCGACTCCTACCTCGTCCGCAAGCACGTCAAGAAGCAAGAGGAAGCCGGCACACTCCTCCAGAAGAAAACCCGCAAGCCCGGCGGGATCATGGACCGGCTCTCCAAAATCGCCGAGGCCAAACGCGCCCAGCTCGAAGCCATGCAAGAAGCCGCCGCCGCCCAGCAGGGCGCCAAAGGACGCAAGCCCTCCGCCACCGCCCAGCCCGGCGGGCGCGCCACCCAGCGCAACCTCAAGAAACGCAAGAAGCGCTAAGCCCGGCCGGGTAGAACCTCCACCATGCCCCGCCTCGGCGACACCATCGCGGCGCTCGCCTCCGCGCCCGGACAAAGCCC
>JBCCXV010000386.1:0-2335 GCA_039191195.1 Planctomycetota bacterium | reverse complement strand
CCCTCCACGACGCACTTCCGAGCTCCCCACGCCACCCGGAAGCGCAGCGCCCGGTTGGGTCTCCCCCACCTGCCCCCCCAACGCACCACCCCCCGCCCCACTCCCCCACCACAACCGCACCCGATCCCCAGGCCCGACCGCTTCCGCCACCTCCAGCGCCATCGCCTGCACCGCTTCCCACCGCGCCTCGCCGCCATCACCCCGCACCCGGCTCCCCACCGAGCCGTCCACCACCAGATCGATCACCCGCCCCCCGCCGCCCACGCCCAGCCACCCCGCCGCCCACCGACCCGCCAGGCCGCCCCACGCGTCCGACACCGGCCCCGCCAACGCCAGCCCCAGCAGCCCCACCAGCAGGCAACGCACCGCCAGCAGCAACCACCGCTCCATCCGCAGCCGCGCCCGCTGCCGACGAAACGCCTCCTGCAACAGCCGCATCGCCGCCCACGGCTCCCGCCGCCGACGCAGCCGGCTCAACATGTGGATCGCGATCGGCAGCGCCACCGCCGCCACCCCGATCCCCGCCACCCACGGCGCGATAAACAGTGCCCCCACTTGCCCAATGACCAACGACGGAATCACGTCACCAGTCTACCCACCCCGACCGTCGATCCGGTTTCTCACGCCAAGGCGCAAAGCCGCGAAGGGTCAGCGTGACGGAGGCTTGAGTCAGGTTCGCGAGTTTGTGTTTGGGACGGGCATGTCGAGGCCAGACGTCGGTCGCGGCCGTGGAGCCGCGGTCTTATCCTTGGCGACTTTGCGCCTCGGCGTGAGAAACCCGAATCACCCGCGAGCTAGCTCCCCAGCCGGCTTGCGCGATACGCCAGGTAGTGGCTCAACGCCGGGCCGATCGGCTCGGACGTGTTCAGCACCACGTGATCGAACGTGAACTTCCGCGTCAGCGTCTCCAGCGACTCCAGGTGAGCCTCCAGCGCATCGACGTACGCCTTGCGTAGCGCCTGCGGGTCGACCGGCAGCCGGCCCTCGGCCTCCAGGCCGTCGAACTCGCTGGAATCGCGGAACGGGAACGTCAGCTCCGCCGGGTCCAGCACCTGCAGCAAGACCGCATCATGCCGCCGGTAATGCAGCCGCGCGAGCCCGCGCTCCAGCCCGGCCGTGTCGTCCAAGAAGTCCGACACGATCACCACCAACGACCGACGATTCAGCTTGGCGATCAGCTCGTCGATCACCTTGCCCAGGTCCGCCCGGCCCGGCACCGCCTCCAACAAATCCGCCCGCATACCCTTGGTCATCTTCCGGGGATCGGTGAGCTCCATCGCGTCGAGCGCCGCCGCGATCGCCCGCCAGTGGTCTCGCCGACTCGAGTACCGCGTCACCTGCTCGAGGTGCTCGGCAAAGCTGAACAGCGACACCCGGTCCTGCTGCGTCAACGCCAGGTACGCCACCGCCGCCGCCGCCGCCGCGCCGTGATCGAACTTCCGCCACGCGTCCGCTTTCGCGTTCCGACTTTCGACTTTCGAGTTGCTGCCCGCGTACCCCATCGACCCCGACCTATCGATCAGCACGACCAGGTCGAGGTTCGTCTCGCGTTGGAACTGCTTGAGGTAGAGCTTGTCGGTCTTGCCGAAGACCTTCCAGTCCAGAAACCGCGTGTCGTCCCCGGCCGCGTACGCCCGGTGCTGCGCAAACTCGACCGACACCCCCTGCGTCGGCGACCGATGCATCCCCTGCATCAACCCCTCCACAATCATCCGCGCCCGCAGCTCAACGCTGCCAAGCGAAGCGAGGGTCGACGCGTCTAAGTACTCGTGCGCCATCGCGCTCCTTTAACGCAACACGGCGGCGGCCTGCGGGTCCGACGGCTCGGCCACATCGATGATGTCGACCAGCTTGTCGACGATGTCGTCGGCGGTGACGCCCTCGGCCTCGGCGGCGAAGTTGGGGATCAGGCGGTGACGCATCACCGGGCCGGCGATCGCGTCGATGTCCTCGGCCATGACGTGCGTTCGGCCTTGCAGTAGTGCCCGGGCCTTGCCGGCGAGGATCAGGTTCTGCGACGCGCGCGGGCCGGCGCCCCAGTTGAGGTACTGCTGGGCGAACTCGGGCCGCTGGTCTTCCTCGCCGCGCTTGGGCCGACGCGTCGACCGCACCAGCCGCAGCGCGTACCGGGCGACGTGCTCGGCGACCGGCACGTCGCGCACGACGTCCTGCATCGCCAGCACTTCCTCGGCCGACACCACCGGCTCGACGTCTTGCTTGGCCCGCGTCGTCGTGCGACGCAGCACCTCCAGCTCCTCGGCCTCGGTCGGGTAGCTGACGCGGATCATGAACATGAACCGGTCGAGCTGAGCCTCGGGCAAGGGGTATGTGCCCT
>JBCCXV010000385.1:0-2343 GCA_039191195.1 Planctomycetota bacterium | reverse complement strand
TCGCCGCCCCGACTCGGTCCTCCGCCAACGCCTTGATTCCCGCGTGCATCGGCCCCAACGCCTCGTCCGCCCCGCACCGCAGCCAGATCGACCACAACGCGTGCTCGGCCGTCTGACGCACCGACGCCTCCTCGTCCCGCAGCGCCCGGCTCATCACCCCCAGCTGCGACGTCGTCCCGATCATCCCCAGCACCACCGCCGCCGCCGATCGCACGCACGCGTCACCCGCCCCCAGCAGCGTTGCCACTTCGCCCGCCGTCCACCGCCGATCGACCTCGCGCACCAACGCCTCCGCGTCGCCCGCCTCCAACGGGCCACGCACCGCCTCGACAAACTCGGCTGGGGTCGGTTTCACGCGTTCACTCTAGGCCTCTGCGTCGGCCGTTTGCGGCCCGCGACACCAACCTAAGCCCCGTTCAGCAAGCATTTTCCCCGCCCAGCACGCCGAACCGGGCAGACCGACCAAGACCCCTAGGGCCATCACCGAGGAACCGCCCGCCCAGCCCCCGATCGCGCCATCACGCCGCCCCGTTGCAGCGTCAACCGACCGCCCGCCGATAACCGCCGCATGACGCCCGACCGACGCCAGACCCCCCGACTCAGCCTCGACGCCCCCGTCAAGCTCCGCGTCGAGGCCACCGGCCGATACCTCCCCGCCCGATCGGTCAACCTCTCCGACGCCGGCCTGCTCGTCGAGCTCGACCGCCGCGCCGCCCTGCCCGTCGGCTCGGCCGTCCGACTCTTCGTCCAGGGTTCCGCCGACCACCCCATCGCCCGCCTCGCCGAGATGCGACCCGCCACCGTCGTCCGCGTCGGCGACGACCCCCACCTCCTCGCCCTCCGCTACGACCCCCCCGCCGACCTCGCCGCTTCCGCGTCCCGCGCGGCCTGACACTTTCACATATCGTTTCGTCAAACGACAGCTCGTCCGGGCTCATGACGCGAATGCGCCTGGCGATTCCCCGTCATCAAGGACGATCATGGTCGACAACGCCGACATCGAACAAGAATGGTTGCGGCTCCGGGAAGCGATCGTCCAGGCGCACGCCACGCCGGCAGACACTTTGCCTCACGGCACCCTGGTCGAACAAGACAAATCCTTCGCGATCTTTCTTGCGTCCGAGGCAGGCGAGGAGGAGTCGTACCCCACCGCGTATTGGGAGCGCATAGGCAAGGACCCGAGCCAACCGCTCGAGTTGTACTGGCATGCCCACCTGGCATTGATCAATGCCAGATACGGAAACCTCGGTAGCGGGGTCGATGATGAAACCCGAACAAGAATCAGTTCCGCCGTCGACACCGGGATCGACGACTTCTTCTCCGACTGGCTGGAACAAATCGGTCTCTTCCCGATGATCGATGTCCTCGAATCCTGCCTGCTCATCGTGATGTGCAACCGCCTGGCTGACGCCCCGTCGAAGCCCTTCCCCACCCTGCTGGATCGAACGCTCTGCGCCGGCGGACTCCCCTGTGGTCTGGAGCCGGACCGGGAAGATGGCAGGCTGCTCGTGTATTGGCCGCACGCCAAGCCGCCCACGATCGACGAAGCCCAGCCCGGTTGACGCGATGACGCGGCGGGCAAAGCGAATCATCAGGCCGCGGAGTTTTCGGCTTACGATATTCTTATGACCCCGCCCGCCACCCTCGACGCCCCCACCGCCCCCCTCTCCCAACTCCCCGACGCCCGTGGCCGCTTCGGCGACTTCGGCGGGGTCTTCATCCCCGAGACCCTCCATCACGCCGTCACCCAGCTCGCCGACGCCTACGACGACGCCCTGCAGGACCCCACCTTCCAGCCCCAGCTCGACGCCCTGCTCCGCGACTACGTCGGCCGGGCCACCCCCCTCTACCACGCCAAACGCCTCACCGAACACGTCCGACAAACGTCCGGCAGCGGCGCCAACCTCTGGTTCAAGCGCGAGGACCTCGCCCACACCGGCGCCCACAAGATCAACAACGCCCTCGGCCAAGCCCTGCTCACCCAACGCATGGGCAAGTCCCGCATCATCGCCGAGACCGGCGCCGGCCAGCACGGCGTCGCCACCGCCACCGCCTGCGCCATGATGGGCCTCGAGTGCGTCATCTACATGGGCGAGGAGGACATCCGTCGCCAGCAGCCCAACGTCAAGCGCATGCGCCTCCTCGGCGCCACCGTCGCAGGCGTCTCCTCCGGGTCACGCACCCTCAAGGATGCGACCAACGAAGCCATGCGAGACTGGATGGGCACCTCCGACACCACCCACTACATCATCGGCTCGGTCGTCGGCCCGCACCCCTTCCCCATGATCGTCCGCGACTTCCAGGCCGTCATCGGCCGCGAGTGCCGCCAGCAATGCCTCGACC
>JBCCXV010000384.1:0-2354 GCA_039191195.1 Planctomycetota bacterium | reverse complement strand
GCGTGGTGCAGGGCGACGAGCGAGGAGGCGCAGGCGGCGACCTGGTGGGTGACGGGGGTGAGGCCGGTGCGTCGGGCGAGGTGGTGGGTGAGGGTGGCGTGGGGCCCGAGGGCGAAGGCCTCGGCGAGGTGGGGCCGGGCGACCCAGGCGCGGGGGTCGCTGGGGGGGAGCGGCTCGCCGGTGGCGGGGTGGGCGGCGGGGTGATCGGGCTGGACGAGGCGGGGCAGGGCGGCGGGGGGCGTGGCAACGGCGAGGGCGCCCTTGGAGGTGGCGATCCAGGTGGGCAGGCCGGCGAGGGAGACGTCGGCCATGGTGGCGGCCTCGCGGGCGGCGGCTTCGCCGATGGCGATGGCGGGGTCGACGGGGTCGTGCTGGGCGTTGGCGACGCAGCCGAGGGCGCGGACGAGGTCGACCGAGCCGATGGGGTCGGGCAGGTGGGGGGCGCGGTCGGCGAGGGTTCGGCCGGCGAGCAGGGCGGCGAAGGTGTCCCACGCGCCGCGGCCCAGGGGCGTGACGAGGCCCAGGCCGGTGATGAGCAGCGGCGGGGGGGCGGCGGGGGGGCGATCGGGGTTGGGCGGCGGGCTGGCCGGCATGGCGGGGGATGGTAAAGGCCGTGTTAGACGAAGGTAAGGGATGCGTCAGAGCACCGTAGACGCGGAGTGGGCGGCACGGGTAAAGTGACGCAACTTTGGCAATCGTGTCGAGGTCCACGGATGGTCACTGAACACGACGAGCGGCCGCAACGCCCGGCTATGCCTCGACGCCCCGTTTGCCGATCGCCCCGACAGGGACATGCATGAAGATCGATCCACGCTTTACCCAGGAAGCGGGCATCTGCCTGTTCACCGGCAACGAGTTGCTCGTCAAGGGCGCTCTGGAGACTCAGGGCGGGGTGCACTTGCTGACGGGATACCCCGGCTCGCCGGTGGCGGGGTTCTTCGACGCCGCTGAGCGCATCGGGCCGCTGCTCGGCGAGCACGGCGTGGTGGCGCGGATGGCGGTGAATGAGGCGATCTCGGTGGCGATGCTCAACGGCCTGCAGATGGTCGGCGGGCGGGGGATCGCGGCGTTCAAGTCGGTCGGCGGGCACGTCGCGGCCGACGCGCTGGCGTTGGGCGTGTTGGCCGGTACCCCGCAGGGCGGCGGCGGGCTCATCGTGCTCGGCGACGACCCGTGGAACGACTCGACGCAGGTGCCGGCCGACTCGCGCTATCTGTGCGAGCACCTGCGCCTGCCGGTGATCGAGCCTTGCGGGCCGCAGGAGGTCAAGGACTTCATCGATCTGTCGTTCAAGATCGGCGCCGCCGCCAACACGTACATGGGCTACCTGATGACGGTGACCAACGCCGACGGCGGGGGCAGCGTGGTGTGCAAGCCCAACCACTTCCCCGAGCTCAACGACAAGCAGCGCAAGGCGCTCAAGTACTCGCAGGACGTCGAGCCGTTCGTCGAGGAAACGGTCCTGCTGCCGCCACGCACGAGCCATCAGGAGGCGACGTTCGGCGATCGGTTCGACAAGGCAATCGATGCGGCACGCGACCTGGGCGTCAACCAGATCCTGCACCGCCCACAGAAGGGCGATCGCGCGGCCGTCGGGTTCATCGCCGCCGGCTCGGCCTACGGCTACCTCGCCCAGGCCCTCGACGACATGGGCCTCTCCGCCCAGTGCCCGATCCTCAAGCTCGGCATGGTCTACCCGGTCGATCCCGTGCTGGTCGAACGCCTGGCGGGGATGTGTCGCAACGTCGTCGTCATCGAGGAACGCCGCGGGTTTGTCGAGCGTCAGGTCCTCGACGCCCTCGCCCAGTCGCACAGCGCCGACGCCCAGCGCGTCGAGCTCTACGGCAAGCGCTTCCCCGGCAATCTCGACGCCATCCCCGAGACGCGTGGGCTCAACCCGTCGCTGCTCGTGGATCGCCTCGCCCCGCTGTTCGACCACTTCTCGACCGACTACCGCCCGGCCCTGATCCACCAGGCCACGCACCTCGCCGCCCGCATGCGTGCCACCGCCCAAGGCTCGGTCAACCTCCCCAACCGCATCCCCGGCTTCTGCCCCGGCTGCCCGCACCGCGACTCGTCGTCCGTCCTGCTCGAGCTGCGCGACGACCTGCTCGACGCCGACTACATGGAGGCCCGCCACCGCCGAGGCCCGGTCGACCTCGTCGCCCACGGCGACACCGGCTGCTACACGATGCTCATGTTCGAGCCCAACAAGACGCTCATGCACAACTACTCGGGCATGGGCCTGGGCGGCGGCACCGGCGCGGGCGTCGACCCCTTCATCGACAACAAGCAGATCGTCTTTATGGGCGACGGCACGTTCCACCACTCCGGCCAGATCGCCATCGGCCAAT
>JBCCXV010000383.1:0-2369 GCA_039191195.1 Planctomycetota bacterium | reverse complement strand
GTGTGGTCGTTGACCATGAGGTCGTTGTCGACGGTTTTGGGGCAGTGGACGGCGTGGAGCTCGTAGCCGGTGTCTTTGGCCATCTCGGCGACGAAGCGGCAGGTGTCGGAGGAGTCGTTTCCGCCGATGTAGAAGAAGTAGCGGACGTCGCGTTTCTTGAGATGTTCGAGGATCTGCTCGCAGTAGGCGGCGTCGGGCTTGTCGCGGGAGGAGCCGAGGCCGGAGGAGGGGGTGTTGGCGAGGCGGTCGAGTCGGTCTTGGGGGAGGGTGCCGAGGTCGATGAAGTCGTCGGCCTTGATGCCGGCGACGGCGTGGTGGGCGCCGAGGATTTGGCCGGTGAAGCCGTGTGCTTTGAGTCCTTCGACGACGCCGACGGCGGACTGGTTGATGACGGCGGTGGGCCCGCCGGACTGGCCGATGACTGCGTTGCCTGCGGTCATGATCTTGTTCCTCGGTGTTGGGATTGAGGTCTGGGGGGTTCAAGTTTGGTTGGGGTTCCCCGCGGGCGGGGCAGTGTGCGCTAGGATCGCGGCTGATGTCGAGCCCCCCTGCCGTGACGCTGGACCGCCCCGAGTCTTCGGAGGCGTCGGAGGATGGGCTGGCGGTTGCGCCGCAGGGGGCGGGGTTGGGTCCGGCGGGGCCGGGCGAGGGGGGGCCGTCCTCTGGAGGAGACGGCGGCTCGGGCGGAGGACCGGGTAGCGGCTCGGGCGGTGGCGGCTTGTCGGGTCGGCTGGCGGGCAAGGGCCTGTGGATGCAGGTGGCGACGCTGGCGATGTGGCCGTTGCTGCAGCAGCTGATGAACTTCCTGGTGGGTTTTGTGGATACGGGGGTTGCGGGGCGGTTGTCGGTGTCGGCGACGAACGCGATTGGCGTGGCGGCCTACTTCGGGTGGTTCCAGGGGCTGCTGTTCATGGCGGTGGGGACGGCGGCGGGGGCGGTGATCGCGCGGGCGATCGGGGCGGGCAAGCGGGCCGAGGCGGAGCTGGCGCTGGGGCAGGCGCTGGTGGTGTCGGTGGTCGTGGGCTTGAGCGTGCTCGCGGTGCTGGGGGCGTCGGCCGGGGCGATCGCGGTGGGGGCGGGTTTGTCGGGCGATGCGGTGGAGCAGTGCGCGGTGTATCTGCGGGTGATGGCGCTTGCGGCGCCGATGGGCGCGGTGCTGTTTGTGGGCGGGGCGTGCTTGTCGGCGGAGGGGGACACGCGGACGCCGTTCTTCATCATGGCGGGGGTGAATGGGTTGAACCTGGTGTTGAGCGTGGGGCTCGCGATGTCGCCGTGGGCGACGCCGGGCTGGCTGGGCGGGTGGACGGTTCCGGGGGCGGGTTGGGGGTCGTCGGGGATCGCGTGGGGCTCTGCCGGCGCCTGGACGTTCGGGGCGGTGTTGACGATGGCGGCTTTGATCCGGGGGCGTGCGGGTCTGCGGCTATGCGCGGGGTGCCTGCACCCGGAGCGGGGGATGCTGCGGCGGATCGGCCGGTTGGCGTGGCCGAACGTGGTGGAGCGCGGCGGGCACTGGTTGGGCAATGCGCTCGTGCTGCTGCTGGTGGGCGAGCTGGCGCGTCGCGGGTTGTCGGCGGCGCAGGGCGCGCACATCGTGGCGATCCGGATCGAGGCGATCAGCTTCCTGCCGGCGATGGGGCTGATGGTGGCGGCGGGGACGCTGGCGGGTCAGTACCTGGGCGCGGGGGATGCCGGGACGGCGCGTAAGGCGGCATCGCGTTGCTGGCTGCTGGGGGCGGGGATGGGCTTGGCGCTGGGGGTGGTGTTTGTGGCGATCCCCGAATCGCTGGTGCGTTTGCTGACGGACGAGCCGGAGATCCTGGCGCTTTCGCCGGAGCTGGTTCGGATCTGCGGGTACGTGCAGCTGATGTTCGCCAGCGCGCTGGTGCTGGGCGGGGCGATCCGCGGGGCGGGCGACACGCGGGGGCCGAGTTGGATCTCGAACACGCTGACGTGGGGCCTGCGGCTGCCGGGCGTGGCGGCGGTGGTGTGGCTGACCGACTGGGGCCTGGTGGGCGTATGGATGGTGCTGTGCTCGGAGCTGGCGGTGCGCGGGCTGGTGTTTACCGGGTACTTCCTCTACGGGAAGTGGGACCGGGTGGCGGTTTGACCCCGGGAAGCACAGATGCGCCCCCGTAGCGGAGGTGGCGTTGGGTGGGCCCACCGGGCTCGCGTAGAGGTACGAAACGAGGTTCTCGTGTTCTGGCGGTTTCCAGATCGTGCGTTGGGGCTGGACACGCTGGTGCTGGATGCGCCGCGGGTGATGGGGGTGCTGAACGTCACCCCGGACTCGTTCAGCGATGGCGGGAAGTACGGGGGCGTGGCGGAAGCGGCGCAGGCTGGTTTCGAGATGGCGCGGGCGGGGGCGGCGG
>JBCCXV010000382.1:0-2407 GCA_039191195.1 Planctomycetota bacterium | reverse complement strand
GCCCGGCCGCCCCGCGCCCCTCGAACCGCCCCGCCGACGGCTCGTGGTCATGCCCACGTGGCTGGGCGACTGCGTCAGGGCCACGCCGGCGAGCGCCGCGCTGCGCCGATGGGCGCCGGACGCGCAGATCACCGCCGTGTTCCGCCCCGCGATGGCCGGGCTCGCCGAAGCCATGCCTTGGATCGACCACGTCGTCGCGCAGCAAGACGGGCTTGGCAGGCTCCGCGCCGCCCTACGAGAGGCCCGTTCCCAAGGACGGCCCGACCTCGCCGTGCTCCTGCCCAACAGCTTCCGCTCGGCCGTCTTGCCCTGGGCCGCCCGGGCCAAACACCGCCTCGGCTACAACCGCGACGGCCGGGCTCTCCTGCTCACCCACAGGCTCGCCCCTCCACGCCAATCCAACGGCCAGTACAAACCCACCCCCGCCGTCGACTACTACCTCGACCTCATCCGATCCGTCGGCGTCCCAACCGACCAGCCCAGGCTCGAACTCCATCCGGGCGAAGACCTCCGCGCACAAGCCGACGACATTCTCAAGAACGCCGGTCTACCCGCCTACGACCCGCGACCGCTCGCCCTTCTCAACCCCGGCGCCCAACGCCTCGACAAGCGCTGGCCGCCCGAGCGCTTTGCGCAGGTGGCCGACCACCTCGCCAAGACCCACAACGCCGCCCTGGCCGTCAACGGCTCACCGCGCGAAGCCGAGGTGCTCCAAGCCGTGTGCGACGCCGCCGCCACGCCCATCGTCGACCTCTCCAAGCAGGGCATGACGCTCGCCCAGCTGCCCGCGGTCGTCGCCAGGGCTTCGCTGCTGATCACCAATGACACCGGCACGCGCCACGTCGCCGCCGCCACGGGCGTGCCCGTCGTGTCCCTGTTCGGACCCACCACGCTCGACTGGACCCGCATCCCCTTCGACCACGAAATCGCGCTCTGCGCCGGCGACGCCTCGACCCCCGCGCCCATCGACCATATCTCCGTCGAGCAAGTCGCCCAGGCCTCCGAAGCGCTGCTCGCAAACCCCGTACCAGCCCCCGCGGACGCGGCGCCGTGACGCAACCCGCTCCCCTGAACCTGGCCATCGTCGGCGACCGGTACGACCCCGCCGGCGGGGGCGCCGAGCGCTCCACCCTCCAAACCGCCAACGCCCTGGCCCACCGCGGGCACGCCGTCACCCTCCTGGCCGGCAGCGGAGAGCCCGGCCAACTCTCCGCCAACCTCCAGGTCCAGACCTACCGCGCCGGGAGATCGTCGTCGGCCGCACGCCTGCGCGGCTTCGCCAACTGGGCCCGGGCCAAGCTCGACGCCGGCGGATTCGACGCCTCGCTCTCCACCACCCCGGCCGTCGCCGCCACCGTCGTCCAGCCGCGCGGCGGGACCGTCGTCGAAACCCAGCGCCGCAACATCGAGATGCGCATCGGCGGCCTCGACCGCCTGAACAAGCGGCTGAGCTTCGCCCTCTCCCCCAAGCAGCGCCTGCTCCGCTCGCTCGAAGCGCGCACCTACGCCGACCCGCGCCTCCAGCGCGTCGCCGCGCTCAGCGGCTACGTAAGAAAGCAGCTGCGCGAGCACTACCGGATCGACGATGCGCGCATCGCCTCGATCCCCAACCTCGCGGCGCCGCCGTCCGCAACCCCCGACGAGCGAGCCGCACAGCGCCGCGCCTTCCGCCAAGCGCTTTCGCTCGACGACGCCACCGCGGTCTTCGTCTTCGCCGCCGAGAACCCGCGACTCAAGGGCCTGCCCACGTTGCTTGACGCGCTTGCGCAGCTCCCCGCCGACACCCCACCCCTCGTGGTGCTGCTGATCGGGCGTATCGGATTCGCCGTCGATCAACGGGCTCAGGCCATGGGGATCGGCCACCTAGTGCGCGTGCTGGGCGCCACCCGCAGGATGGACCTCGTCTACGCCGCCGGCGACGCCGTCGTCCACCCGACCCACTACGACCCCTCCAGCAAGGTCGTGCTCGAGGGACTTCTCTACGGACTCCCGGCGATCACCACCGCCTACAACGGCGCCGCCGACCACCTACTCCCCCCCGGCGCCCCGGCGCCGCGCGGCGTCGTCCTGTCCGACCCCTGCGACCCCGCGGCGCTATGCGAAGCGCTGCAACGCCTCGCCGATCCCCAGCAACGCGCCGAGATGGCCCGCGCCATCGGCAACGCCACGGTCGAACTGTCTATCGACGCCCACGTCGACCGGCTCGAAGCCCTCATGCGCGCGTGCGCTACCGCGTGAACGCGGGATCGGCGACCAGCTCCGACGCGCCCACCTCGATCTCCACGCCCTTGGCGTAGACCATCCCGGCGTTCTTGTCGGTGCCCGTCACCTTGAGCACGTACGACCCCGCGGGAAGATCGGCCGGCAGCGTCGCCATCTGCACGACAAAGAAGTCCCGCCGGCGGTT
>JBCCXV010000381.1:0-2410 GCA_039191195.1 Planctomycetota bacterium | reverse complement strand
GCCGCCTCCGGCGCCGAGCTGGGCGAGCTGTTCCGCTACCTCATCGACCAGCCCGTCACCCTCGAGCGCGGCAAGTCGGCCATGCTCCCGATCCTCGATTCCGAAGTCGAGGTCGACCGCCTGAGCATCTACAACCCCGCGTCGCACCCGCGGCACCCCATGCTGGGTGTGCGCGTGACCAACACGACCGACCTCAAGCTCCAGGCCGGCCCCGTGACCGTGCTCGACGCCGCCGCATACGCCGGCGACGCCCAGGTCGGCTTCATGGGCCCGGGCGACGACCGGTTGCTTTCCTACGGCCTCGACCTCGAAGTGCGCGTCGACTCCTCCCAGCGCACCACCGGCGAGATCGTCGGCGGGTCCATCTCCCAAGGCGTGCTCCGCCTACAGCGCAAGCAAGTCCACCGCCAGACCTACGAGATCACCAACGACTCTGCGAAAGACCGCGCCGTCATCATCGAGCACCCGCGCTACGGCGGGTACGCACTCCAGCTCGGCGACGACACGCCCAAGCCCGTCGAGAAGACCGAGTCGCTCTACCGCTACGAGGTCGAGGTCGCCTCCGACGACCTCGCCGAAATCACCCCGGTCCAGACGCGCGTGGTCACCGAGGCCGTCGGCCTGGCCGGGCAGGCGCCCGACCGGTTGATCGTCCAGTCCCGCCGCATGGCCCTGCCCGAAGCCGTACGCGACGCCCTGGTCGACCTGGCCAACCGCAAGCGGGCGCTCTCGGAAGTCCAGGCCAAGATCAACAAGGTCGATCAGGACTACGCCCAGATCAACCGCGACCAGCAGCGGGTGCGCGAGAACATGCGCGGGCTCGACCGCAACAGCCCGCTCTACGGCACCTACGTCGAAAAGCTCACCGCACAAGAAGGCGAGGTCGACAAGCTCCAAGCCCAGCGCGTGATGCTCCGCCAAGAACTCGCCGCCCGCGAGGCCGAACTCGCCGAGCACGTCAAGAACCTGAACGTCGAAGGCTGACGGCTGATCGCTGACCCCTGATGACGGGCCGCTGACCTAACCCGGCATCCCGAGCACGCCGCGCACGGTGCGCCACCGCGCCGCCACGGCCGTGTCTTCCGGCAGCACCTCCCGGAAGCCCAGGCGCAGGTACGTCTTGATCGCGCCCAGACGGAAGTCCTCGGTGAGCAAGAACACCTCGGCGTGGCCGGCGTGTTGCGCATAGCGCACGACGCGCTCGCAGATCGCTGCGGAGACGCTGCGCCCCCGGTGCTCGGGCTTCACGCCCACCCACCCGAGTTCGCAGCGGATGCCGGCCTGCCCGTCGTACAGGAACGCGTTGGCGACGCCGATGGGTACGCCGTCATTTGTGGCGAACACGATGCCCTCGCGCGGCAGTGGGGCCCGGGCGCCGGCCAGCATGTCGTCGAGTCGCTTGCGGTCCCACACGCCGAAGTCGCATCGGTTGAGGATGTCGATCCAGGCCGGCTCATCCCCGGCTTCAAAGCCACGAAGCCCGTAGCCGTTCGGACAAGCGACTTCCTCTGGCGCGTACTCCTCATGCCAGCGCATCTGGAGTTGCGGCAGTCCGGCGGCGTCCCAATCGGCGGCCGTGAATCGGTGGGGCGGTTTGTGCATGCGTCACCACCCAAAGCGCGACGGCGCTCAGGCCGTCGCCGGCTCGGCGAACATGGCCTCGACAAACTGATCCGGGTCGAACGGCTCGACGTCTTCCGGCGTCTCCCCCGTACCCACGTACTTCACCGGCAGGTCCAGCAGCTCCCGGATCGCCACCACCACGCCGCCCCGCGCCGAGCCGTCGAGCTTGGTCAGGAACACGCCCGTCACGTCGATCGCCTCGGTAAACGCCTTGGCCTGATTCACGCCGTTCTGGCCGGTCGTCGCGTCGATCACCAACAGCACCTCGTGCGGGGCGCCGGGGATCTTCTTACCGAGCACGTCGCGCACCTTGGTGAGCTGCCGCATGAGGTGGTCTTGCGTATGCAGACGGCCGGCCGTGTCGACGATCAGCACGTCCACGTTGCGGGCCACCGCCGCCTCGGCCGCGTCGTACGCCACCGCCGCCGGGTCGCCGCCTTGTTGACCCTTCACGACCTCGACGCCCAGCCGGCCCGACCACACCTCCAGCTGTTCCACCGCCGCGGCCCGGAACGTGTCGCACGCCGCGAGCAGCACCGACTTGTTGTCGTCGCGCAGGGCCTTGCACACCTTGGCGATGCTCGTGGTCTTGCCGGCGCCGTTGATGCCGGCCACGAGGATGACCGTCGGCCCACTCTCGGCGTACCGGATCGCCCGGTCGGCATCCGGGTAGTACGCACGGATCTGGTCTTTGAGGAAGTCCAGCGCCTCGTCGCCCGAGGTCATCTCGCCGCGCTCCCACGCGGCTTCGAGGTCTTTGCGGATCTCGATCGCCGTCTTCACGCCG
>JBCCXV010000380.1:0-2417 GCA_039191195.1 Planctomycetota bacterium | reverse complement strand
GGGTTCTGGTTCTGGACGCCGGCGCAGAAGCGCACGTCTGCGTAGCGGTTTCCCCGCTATAACCCGCCCATGCGGATCGACGTGCTGACCCTGTTCCCGGGGGTGTTCGACGGCGTGCTGTCGTCGTCCATCCTCAAACGCGCGGCGGAGCCGGTGCTGCTTCCGGGGGCGGATCCGGCTGCGCCGGAGGATGAGAGCCGGGTGCGTCCGCCGGTGGCGTCGTTCCATTTGCACAACCTGCGCGACTGGTCGGACGATGCCAAGCACGGCAAGGTGGATGATGCGCCCTTCGGCGGGGGGCCGGGCATGGTGCTGCGGTGTCAGCCGGTGTGGGACGCGGTGCACGCCGTGCAGGCGATGGCGCCGGAGGTTCCCGCGACCCGGGTGCTGTTCACGCCCACCGGCGAGCCGCTCACGCAGCCGCGCATCGAACAACTCGCCAAGGCGCCGCTGTTGCTTTTGATCTGCGGGCACTACGAGGGCTTTGATCAGCGCGTGCTCGATGCGCTGCGTGAGGAACCCCAAGAAACCACGTCGGTGGCGGGCGACACTTCCGGGGCGGGTGGGCTGCTCGAACTGAGCCTCGGCGACTTCGTGCTCACCGGCGGAGAGCTGCCGGCGGCGGTGCTGATCGACGCCGTGGTCCGGCTGCTGCCCGGGGCGCTGGGGCACGACGAGTCGGCGCACCGCGACAGCTTCTCGCCCGGCGTCGGTCGGCTGCTGGATCACCCGCACTACACGCGGCCCCGGAATTGGGACGGGCGTGAGGTCCCGCAGGTGCTTCTTTCCGGGGATCACCCGAAGATCGAAGCCTGGCGGCAGTCGCAGTCGGAGATGCTGACCGCCAAGCGCCGGCCGGACTTGTTGGCGCCCACCCCGGAAGGGCAAGCCGCCCATCCGTTTCCGGCGATGGTCATCCGTGAAGCCCGACGGTCGGACTTCGACGCGATCGACGCCCTGGTCCGGGAGGCATCGGACGACGAGTCAGCGGACGCGATACGCAGCTTGCGTAAGGCCGGCGAAGTGCTCTTCGAGCTGGTCGCGGAGATGGGCCCCGGCGACCGGTTGGCCGCGCACGCCTTGGTGACCGAGGCGGAGCTTGTGGACGCCCCCGGCCGTGCGGGCTGGCTGTATGTCGGGCCCGTCACCGTGGCCGAGCCTTGGCGGAATCGGGGGGGCGCGGGGATTGCGGGGTTACCGGGGGGGGGCGGGCTGGAGGCGTCGCTGATTGGCCAGGCCGTGCGGACGCTACGCGACGACGGCATGCAGGCCGTGCTGGCCCACGCCGGACCGCAAGGCCTTGCCCCGCTGGGGTTTGAGCGCATCGGAGGCGAGTCTCGAAGCGGTTCTGGGGGCGATTCCGGGGCCGGGTTGTGGGGGGCGGCGCTCCGGGCCGACTCGGCGGAGCTGGCCGGGTTGAAGCCCGAGCGCGTCCGCTTGGCCGCGGGGCTGCCTTCCCCGGCGGGTTGGCGAGCCGAGTAGCGCGATCCGGGGGGGCTCGACACCGGCGGCGATCTGGATACACTTTTCGATTCCCCCGGCCGCGGGACCCCGTCCCAGGCGGGCGACGCGACGTGGAGGAGTCTTCCCGAATGTCCCCCGGCCCCGCATCGCGGGCGCCCTGCTCGAACGAGGTTTGGCCATGAGCGACGCCCTGATCGCCGCCGTCCAGGAATCCCAGCTGAAGTCCGACGTCCCGCGCATCGACGTGGGAGACAACGTCGACGTGCACGTGAAGATCGTGGAGGGCTCGAAGGAGCGCATCCAGGTGTTCACGGGCGTGGTGATCGCCGACAAGGGCGGCGGGCTCGAGCGGACCATCAAGGTGCGGCGCATCGTCGCCAACGAGGGCGTCGAGCGAACGTTCCCGGTGCACTCGCCCCGGGTCCAGAAGATCGAGGTGGTGCGTCACGGCGACGCCCGACGGGCCAAGCTGTACTTCCTGCGCGACCGCGTGGGCAAGAAGCGTCGCCTGCGCGACCGTCGTCGTGGCGTGGCGTACCTGGAAGGCAAGGCCGCCGACCTGTTGGAAGTCAAGAGCCGTCAACGGCGCGAGGCCCGCAAGGCCGCGGCGGCGGCCGAGGCATCGGGTTCCTGAGTCGGGCCGGTTGCCGGCAGGGGGAAGTCGGTTGAACAAGTGCATCCATCGCGCGTGTGCGTTCGGGCTCTTGCTCGGAGCTTGTTCTCTCGCTGCGCACGCTCAGCCGGCCACACAGCCCGCCGAAGAAGCCCCGGGGCCCGACCACGACGCGGAGGTCGGCGTGGTGATCACCGAACTGATGTACAACCCCGCCAGCGGCGAGGGCTATCAGCCTGATCCGGAGGAAGAGCCCAACCGCCGGGCGATCCCCAACCGGGTTGAGTATGTCGAGCTCTACAACGCCGGCGACGCTGCGGTGAACCTGCGCGGCTGGCGG
>JBCCXV010000379.1:0-2419 GCA_039191195.1 Planctomycetota bacterium | reverse complement strand
CGACGGCCAGGTCGGCCCGGTGACCCGGAACCTCCGGCAGATGCTGCTGGAAACCATCGACGAGGAATGTTCGCCTCGCGATCAAGGCACGGCGTAGCGCAGCACGAGGTCGAAGAGCTGGGCCTCGCGGTTGGGCGTGCCGAGCCCGCGGGCGACGCCGAGGTCTTTGAGCATCGCGGCGCGGAGGACCGGGCAGGTCAGCCGGGCGTCGAAGTTGCTCTCGATGCCCCGGCCCATCCCGATCAGCACGACCAGGTCGGGCGGGGTCTGCCGCACCTCGTCGGCGAGTTCGGCGGAGACCCGCGACAGGTCGATCAGCGGCGTGCGACACCCGCTGGGCACGCACCTGAGTTTTCCATCGGCCATGGCGCCCGCCAAGAACGCGTCGACCGCGCTGAGCCGATCGAGCAGTCCGCCCCGTTCCATGAGCTCGTCGTGGGTGATGTCGTTGAGAGACGGCGACGTGTTGGCCGCCAGGACCACGGCCCCGCCCCGCCGGATGAGGTCGCGGGCGAACGGCAGGACGCCGAGGACGATGTCGGGACCGGCGTTGTCGACGAAGATCAATGTCTGCTTGGGCGGGGTGGTGCGCACCCGTTCGAGCCACGCATCTGCGTCGTCGTACAGCCACGGCCTGGGCTTGAGCATCGCCAGCGCCTGCTCGAAGCCGGCGTCGCCGGACTCGAACATCGCGATGGTTTCCTCGGCGCCCAAGTCGAAGATGTTGCCGGCGAACAGGCCGCGCAAGGTCTCTTCGGCGCGATCGTTCTCGGAAAGTCCATCTTGATGCGCTACGAGCGCCGAATAGATCGGCTCGGCCTGGGAGTTGGCCTTCTGCTTGGCCAAGCGGTACGCGTCGGGCACGCCGGCGGCGACGAGGGCGTCTTCCCGCTGATTGCAGATGTCGAGGATGGTCAGCCGGCCCTGGGCGTCGGCGACGTCTGGCGGGTCGGCCTCGGCACGGTCGAGCCAGGCAAAGAAGATGGCCCGGGCTTGGTCGAGCTTGGGCTGCGCTTCTTCCGGGGGAACGCCGCGGTCGGCGGATTCGGCCAGCGATTCCTGGGTGAGCTTGTCGAAGTGCCTGCGGAAAAGACCGAGCCAATAGGCGCGCTCGTCGTGCATCTGGGCCAGGTCCCACCGGCAGGCGCGGTAGCCCGCGGGGTCGGCGAGCAAGGGCAGCGCACCCAGGTTCGCGGCGGCGGGGTTTGCGGGGCTTGCGGCGGCTTCGGTCATCGCCGTGAGGATACGCGCGGGCTACGCGTGCGACTCACGCGACCCGGGGCTGTTCGCCCGTGGCGGCGGCGCCCTGCTGTGCGAGCTTGTGGGCGACGGTCCAGACGTCGCCGGCGCCCATCGTCACGACCAAGTCGCCTGGCCGAACCATCGCCGCGAGCTGGTCGGCCAGGGCTTCGAGCGGGTCCACGTGCGCCGCGTGCACGCCGGTGGCGCGCAGGCGGTTCACGAGGTCTGTGGCGGTGACGGATTGGCGGTCGTGCTCGCTGTCGCGCACGAAGTAGATCTCGGGCACGAGCACGACGTCGGCCTCGGCGAAGCTCACGGCGAACTGTTCGAGCAGGAAGCGCGTCCGGCTGTGCTGGTGCGGCTGGAACACGCAGATCAGGCGCTCGGGCTGGTAATGCCGGCGGAGGGCGCGGAGGGTGGTGTCGACCTCGGTCGGGTGGTGGCCGTAGTCGTCGATCACCGGGACGGACTGGTCGGCGTCGGCGTAGCCGAGGTGCTGCATGCGGCGGTCGAGGCCTTGGAAGGCTTCGACGGCTTGGGCGACGCCGTGCCAGTCGGCGCCGAGGCCGTGGGCGAGGACGGCGGCGCAGGCGGCGTTGTAGTCCATGTGCTCGCCGGGCATGGGGCTGCGCCAAGCGGCGACGGGCTGGCCGTGGTGGTAGAGGCGGACGCCGCGGCGGTCGGAGATGCGTCCCCCGCCGAGGTCCCACCCGCCCGAGGCCAAGCATTCGACGCGCCAGTCGGCCTGGGGGGCGAAGCCGATGGTCTCGACGTGCGCATCGAGGCCGGCGGTGACCGCCATGCGGTGCGGCGAGTCGTGGTGCATCAAGAGCGAGCCGTCGGGGGGCAGGAGCTGCGCGAAGTGGGCGAAGCTCTCGACGATCTCGTCGAGGCCGGCGTAGTAGTCGAGGTGGTCGGCCTCGAGGTTCAGGACGACGGCCCGAGTCGGGCGCAGGTGGTGGAAGCTGCGGTCGTACTCGCAGGCCTCGGCGACGAGCAGGTCGGAGGCGCCGACGCGGGCCCCGCCCCCGATCTGCCTGCAGTGGGCGCCGACGATGAAGGACGGGTCGAGCCCGCAGCTCAGGAGGGTGTGGCAGAGCAGGCTGGTGGTGGTGCTCTTGCCGTGCGTGCCGGCGACGGCGACGCCGTGGCGGGCCTGCATGAGCCGGCCGAGCAT
>JBCCXV010000378.1:0-2423 GCA_039191195.1 Planctomycetota bacterium | reverse complement strand
CGGCTTGGATCACCGGCTCGGTGTGGATCTGGTTGTCCCAGCCGTTGGGCTCGTCGCCCGAGAACGTGTCGTGCACGGTGCGCTGCGTCGGCTCGGCCAGGGCTTCCGCACCCGCAACACCCAGCTGAAGCTCGAAGTGATCGAACGTCGGCACACCGTCGGGGGCGCCGGCGCCCGGCGGACCGCCCAGGTTGTCCCGCTGCCAGTACACGCCGCCGTACAAGTAGCCGGCGTGCGGCCGATCGTCCGTCACCGGTGTCGAGACCTCCAGATTCTCCGGCGTGTAGATCTGCTGGCCCGCGATAAACCCGCCGGCCGTGCGCAACTCGGACTCGCCGTAGACCCCGAAGTCAGGCGTCCACTTCGCCAGCGACTCCGCCCACTCCGGCTGATAGGCCCACTCGAATTGCGTGCCGTTGGTGTAGTGCCGGTCGTTGCTGCCGAAAGGATTGAAGAACGACCCGTCGTTGTTCCACACCAGCCGGAATCGGAACGGCTCCGATCCCGCCGCCGCTTCGGGCGCCGTCGCCGGCGCGTCTTGCGCGCTCGCGGGCGAGCCCAACCAAACCAAGCCCACGGCCGTCGCCAAGCAAGCCGCGATCCCGCCCCGGCCCAAGCGGCTAAGCCGGCTGCCTCCGCGCCACCCGGGGCGACGCCATAGCCAAAGACGCGAGGAGACGGGCATAGAAGGCTCGGCCGTGCGCTGCGGAAGGTGGGGTCAACCGCGAGCCCACGCCGCCGGCAGTATGCCAGCCTCCGCCGCGCCGCGGGGGGCGCCGCTCGGCCGAGGCGTCCTCCCGGCTCCGACGCGACCCGGTCCATGCGCAGCGACGGCTCATCCCCCGCCCGCCAGGGGCGACTCGAACAGGCCCCGCTGCGGCGTCGTTCGAGCCGTCGCGGACTCCTCAACGGACTCCGCAACCGAAACGGGGCCGGCCCCATGCTTCGGCCTCGTAACGACCGGCTCCGCGATCGCCGAGTCCAGCGTGTGCACGCCACGCTCGATCAGGCGACGCAGGGCGCCGCTTTCGGTATCGAGTCCCCGCTGTAAGAAACGCCGGGTCGTTTGGGCCTGGCCGGGCGAGAAGAAGCACCCGCACGACCCCAGCAAGTACGCCACCCAGGCCGTCACCGCCAGACGCTCGGCCGGGTCGGCCCCGTTCGGCGCCGGCCACCCGCCGTCGGCATCCACCTCGCAGGCCAGCTCACGCGCAAGGCGTCCCGCCGTCTTCTCGGCCCAGGAGGCGAGCTCCCGCACGCCATCCGCCCGCCCAACGCCCCCCGGCGACAGCCCGGCTTCGCGGGCGTGTCCCGCCCAGCGGTCCAGGGCGCTCGCCACCGCCGCCGCCTCCATGACCCCGGCCGAGTCCATCGCATCGCCGTCTGGACTCGCCGCAGGCGTCTCGAGCACGCCACGCAACAGGCTCACAGCCACGCCGTCGTCCCAACGCCCAAACTCCAGCCACCGGCGGAGCGCCAGGGCGTGCGGCGCCCGCGGAGCCTCCAGAAGCCGTAGCCGTAAGGGCAGTGTCAGGGGTAGGCCCGCCGACTCCAATTCGAGCAGCAATCCGTCGTGATCCTGGGCCTCCAAACAGTCTCGCAGCCGGCTTGCCGTATACATCGATAGGTCTCCGTTCGGTACCCGCACAAGATATCCAAACAAAATCCAGACGCAAGCTCTGCGGTGTGAAATTGCCGCAGAAATCTCACCCCGCGTTGGTGGCTCGCGCAAGAAAAAACCTCCGCCCCAGGGCTCCGAACCTGGGGGCGGAGGCGCGCCACGGCTCAAATTTTCGCCGTCCCGGGTCGGCGGCGCTGTGCCGCGGCCGACCCGATCTCATCGGCGAAGATAGCCGCCTCTCTGGAGCCCTGTCAACGGGATCATCCAGCGACACCTACTGCCGTAAGAATATGAAAAAAAAGGATTTACAGGAATGGTCGCACAGCCCCCCGTGTGCGGCTTGGGGTCTAAGTGCGGGCAGGGCTGGGGCTTGTGAAGCCGCGGCGCCTTCTCTCAAAGAAACAAGAATTGTCGCGCCGGTCAGGCCGTGAACGAGAGTCAGGACGGCTCGGCGTCGTCCGCACGGTCGTCCTCGTCAACCTGCGGGGGCTCGGCATCGCCGTCGGCGTCATCGAGGTCCGAACCCGCGGCCATCAGCTCGCGACCCGGGCTCTGGGCGCGATAACGGTCCATCGGCAGCGGCGCCGGCGGGGCGTCCTCATCGGTCACGGGCTCAAACGAGCCGTCCGCGTCGCCCATCGCCTGCTTCATCCTGTCTAGCGCCTCGGGCGCCGGCCGAACCGAACCGAAAACGCGCCCCAGGGCCCGGTCCACTTCGGCCAGCTCGCCGCCAAGGGCGTCGGGATCGACGCCAGAGGGCGCGGGGTCCAGAACGCCCGCATCCGACTCGTCCGAGTAGGCG
>JBCCXV010000377.1:0-2443 GCA_039191195.1 Planctomycetota bacterium | reverse complement strand
GGCCGATCCGCCCCCGCCGGAGGCGCTGGTCTGGGCCAGGTCGACCATTTCCCAGGACTCGCCGACGCCGTCGCCGTTGTCGGCGGTGGGCAACGCCCGGCCGAGGTGGCGCGATAACGCGTCGCCGCCCCAAACCTTGTGCTTGTAAATCGGGGCGAGCCGGAGGGGGTAGAGAGTCTGGGGATCGGGCATGACGGCCTCCGAGGGTCGGTCTCACGGGAAAGGGAAGATATCTGCCCGGCCGAAGGTTGTTTGGGGGCGCCCGGTTGGGACAATCGAGCGGTGCGGTGAAACCGCGTGCGGCCCGGCGGCGTAAGCCATGTTGAAAGGGAGTGCAGCGATGAAGCAGTTCGACGCGATGCGCAAGGGGCTGGTCGGGACGGCGGTGCTTGTCGCCGGCTGGGTCGGACCCGGCGAAGCCGTCGCCCAGGAGCGGACGATCGGGGTGATCCGCAACGCGCCCGAGCGTAAGGTGGGCGTGATCGGGCAACTCAACCGGCGCCCGCTGAGCAACTTCTTCGTGAACACCGAGAGCACCCGGCTGGTCGACCTCCGCCGAGCGCTGGGCGTCGACCGCGACGGGGTGTTCGTCGGCGGGATCCGGCCGCAGCCCACGCCGTTCACGCTGGAGGGGATCCGCGACCGCGCGGTCATCGACAACCCCACCTTCCGCCCCCGCGACCGGCAGCGCGTTTCCCCGCTGCGTCTGACCCAGCCCGGCGTCGAGCGCTACGTCACCCGCTCGGGCATGACGATCACCCGTAAGGTCTCCCCGCCTTCGACCGCCTCCGCGGCGCCGCAAGCGGCGTCGGCGCCCCGGCCGCCGGCGTACACCAGCCGTGTCGTTCTGCAGATGGACGGGGACCTCCAGCCGGGTCAACTGGTGCTGTCGGTCGGTGGGGCGGAGCCCGTGCTGATCACCGAGGAGCCCGCGGAGGCCGCCTCTTCCGCTGCGGAGTGAGCCGCACCGGCGCGACGGCCGCTTGAACGACCCCGCATCACCCTCTGCCCCGCCCGGCGCTCGCAGTTCCGCGCCCGGCGGGGCTATTCTTTGGCCATGATCGAGCGAAGACCCACCCGTCAGGTCGTGCTGGGCGACGACCGCGTCGGCTGTGTCCGCATCGGCGGCGGGCTGCACGGCACCGAGCCGGCGCCCGTGGTCGTGCAGACGATGACCGCCGGCTACACCCACGACGTCGACGCCTGCGTGGCCGAGATCCGCAAGCTCGCCGCGGCGGGGGCGGAGGTCGTGCGCGTCGCCGTGCCGGGCCGGCCCGACACCGACGCCCTCAAAGAGATCATCCCCCAGGTCGAGGTGCCGATCGTCGCCGACGTGCACTTCCACTTTGGGCGGGCGCTCGAGGCCGTCGAGGCCGGCGTCCACAAGATCCGGCTCAACCCCGGCAACATCCGCGACCGCGCCCAGGTCCAGGAAGTCATCGCCGCCTGCAAAGAGAAGAACCTGCCCATCCGCGTCGGCGTGAACGAAGGCTCGATCGTCGAACGCAAAGACAAACAGAAGCGGG
Source organism: Planctomycetota bacterium (assembly GCA_039191195.1). Lineage (GTDB taxonomy): Bacteria > Planctomycetota > Phycisphaerae > Phycisphaerales > Phycisphaeraceae > JBCCBV01. Next base: position 917 of record JBCCXV010000377.1, on the reverse strand, counting down.
CCAAAGAACTCGGCGGCGTCTTCAGCGACAACAAGCACGGCCACCTGCTCGCCATCATGATCGCCAAGCTCGAGGAATACCTCGAGATCTTCTACGAGCAAGACTTCTACGACATCTGCATCTCGGCCAAGAGCCCGGACCCGACGCTGGTGGTCGCGGCGTACCAAGAGGTGTCCAAGCGGTTCGACCACCCGCTGCATTTGGGGGTGACGCACGCCGGCCCGCGGGAGACGGGGACGATCCGTTCGATCGCACCGCTCAGCCATCTTCTCTCTTCCGGGGTGGGCGACACCTTGCGCATCAGCTACGCCGACGACCCGGTGTATGAGGTCGAGGATGCGCTGGAGCTGCTGTACTGCCTTGAACTCCGCGAGCGCAAGGGCGTGGACCTGATCGCCTGCCCGACGTGCGGCCGGATCCAGGTGGACCTGTTCACGCTGGTGCAGGAGGTCCGCAAGACGTTGGCCGAGCACATCGAGCTGCCGATCAAGGTCGCGGTGATGGGCTGCATCGTGAATGGGCCCGGCGAGGCCGAGGGGGCGGACGTGGCGATCTTCGCCGGCAACCAGCGGGGCATCATCTATGTGCAGGGCGCCAAGGTCGCCAACGTGCCCGAGGCCGAGATCCTCGACCGGTTGCTCGAAGAGTGCCGGGCGTTCGAAGCCAAGGTCAAGGCCGGCGAAGCGAAGCTTGGCGAGAAGGTCGTCGAGATCGCCCCGCCCGACCCGATCGGCGAGCTCGGCAGCGGATTCGACAAGATCGCGAGGGGGGAAGTGGACAAGGCTCCCGGAAGCGCCGGCACGACGCCGTTGACGGTGGGGGGGAAGTAGTTCCCATCATGAAGCACCCGTTCAGTCTTGAACACGCAGGAACCTCGTGAGTCCACATCTGCACACTGAGGTCGCCCAATTCGGTGT
>JBCCXV010000376.1:0-2454 GCA_039191195.1 Planctomycetota bacterium | reverse complement strand
GACGGCGCCGTCGACCTCCTCGACTTCACCATCTCTGAGTCACACTGACAGCCCCACATGCAAGACAGATGGGGTGTCGCGCTCCCGTCACACCGTCGCCGGCGTGGCGGACTCGCCCCTGCGTCGATCCGAGGACGGCTCGGCGCTCGTGCGCAGCAGGCAGTATTGGAACGCGTCGGAGATCGCTTCCCAGCTGGCTTCGACGATGTTCTCGTGCACGCCGATGGTCGTGAACGCGAGTTCGGGCTCGCCCTCGCCCTGGGGTCGCAGGGCGAACGCGGCGGTCACGCGCACCTTCGCCGCGGTCTCGGCCGAGGGGTTGATGACCCGCACCTGGTAGTCGGTGAGGTGGACCTGGTCGATCACCGGGAACGCCGGCGCCACACATCGGCGGAGCGCCGCGGCGAGCGCGTCGACCGGGCCGTCGCCCTCGGCGACTTCGTGGCGCGTCCGGCCGTCGATCTGCAGCTTGACCACGGCCTCGGTCGGGGGCATGGCGCCGCCGTCGCGCTTGAGGATCGAACAGCGGTAGTGGTCGAGTTCCCAGAACCGGGTTCGCGACCCGCGGGCGTCGTGCAGCAAGAGCTCGAACGACGCTTCGGCGCGTTCGAACTGGTAGCCGGCGTGTTCGAGGTCTTGCACGCGCTCGAGCACCCGGCGTTGGAGTTGGCGGTCGTCGGCGATGCCGTAGCGCTCGCCCAGGGTCGCGGCGACGTTGGACACGCCCGAGAGTTCGGAGACCAGGACGCGTCGTTTGTTGCCGACGGCTTCGGGCGCGACGTGCTCGTAGGCCATCGGGGTCTTCTGCACGGCGTGGACGTGCATGCCGCCCTTGTGGGCGAAGGCGCCGGCGCCGACGTAGGGCTGGCCGGTCTGGGGCGGGAGCTGCGCGAGCTCGTACACGCGTTGCGACAGGTCGGTGAGCTTCTCGAGGGCGCCGGGGCGGAGCACGTCGAAGCCGAGCTTGAGCGCGGCGTTGGCGGCGATGGGGATGAGGTCGACGTTTCCGCAGCGCTCGCCGATGCCGTTGATGGTGCCTTGCACGTGCACGGCGCCGGCGTCAACCGCGGCGAGGGAGTTGGCGACGGCCAGCCCGGCGTCGTTGTGGCAATGGATGCCGACCAGCGCGCCGCCTTCGTCGAGCGACCCGCCCAGGCCGAGTTCTCTGCGTACATCGGTGACGGCTTGATGCACCTGTTGGGGGAGCGACCCGCCGTTGGTGTCGCAAAGGACGAGACGCTGCGCGCCGCCTTTGACCGCGGCGCGGAGCGTGCTCAGCGCGTAGGCGGGGTTGGCGGCGTAGCCGTCGAAGAAGTGCTCGGCGTCGTAGACGAGCATCTCGACGTGGTCGGCCGACGAGAGCACCTGGGCCGACTCGCGGATCATGGCGAGGTTCTCTTCTTGCGACACGCCGAGGACTTGGTCGACGTGCAGGTCCCAGGTTTTGCCGACGAGGGTGACTACCGGGGTCTTGGCGGCGAGCAGCGCGTTCATGCCGGTGTCGTCGTCGGCGGCGATGTTCTTGCGGCGGGTCATGCCGAAGGCGCAGAGCCGGCCGTGCTTGCGGGGTCGCTCGACTGCGGTGTCGAAGAACTCGGCGTCTTTGGGGTTGGACAGCGGGTAGCCGCCTTCGATGAAGTCGAAGCCCAGGTCATCGAGCAGCTCGGCGATCTGGAGCTTGTCGCGCACCGAGAGGTTGACGCCCAGGCCCTGGGTGCCGTCGCGGAGGGTGGTGTCGTAGAGCTCGAGTCGCGGGTGGGCGGTGGTGTCGGGGCTGGCCATGGCGGGGGTCGCAGTCGGGGTCGGTGGGAGAGAGTGTCGGGACGAGCGGCGGGTGCGGGCAACAAAAAACGCCCCGCGGCGGGGCGGGGCGTCGATCGAGGGTGAGTTCGAAGGATCGGCGGCCGGCCTACCGCGTGGGGCGGGGCGTGGGAATGCCAATCGCAATGATCGTGGCGGGGGTGTGCGTCACGGCAAGGAGCGTATCGGCCCGATCCGGCCGCGACAAGACCTTCTTCGCCCGGCGACGGCCGGGATTAGTCGCGCCGGCGACGCATCCCCATGGCGCCCAGACCCAAGAGGCCGGCGATCGCCGCCGACGGGCTGGGCACGACGACCATGTCGCTGTCGCCGCTGGTGTTGGAGTCTTGCGGGCCTTCGGGGTCGGTGTAATCGGGGTCGTGCGTGGTCGGGCCGTCGTCTTCGGGGTGTTCGACGACGGGCTCGAGCACTTCTTCGACGATGTCGTGGGCCTCTTCATCTTTGCTGGACTTGCTCGACGAGCCGAAGAAGCCGAGCGGGCCGCCCAGGCCGTTGGTGCCGACGAGTTCCTTGCTGAGGTCGATGGGGCCGAGGGGGGCGCCGGAGACGAGCCGGGGCGGGCCCTGATGGGCCTTGGCCGAGCCCTGTACGAGGCCGTAGGCCTGGCTGGCCTTGGCCTTGGGGGCGGTGCGG
>JBCCXV010000375.1:0-2492 GCA_039191195.1 Planctomycetota bacterium | reverse complement strand
CTTGCCCGCTTCGCACCCCGATACTGGCACCACCCTCTGGTTTCAGGCCACGACGGCCGAAGGCTCGCCAAACGCCATGGCGACACACGGATCGCGGTGTATCGTGCCTTGTCGGGGGGGCCCGAACGCGTGATCGGGCTTTGCGCTTCTTGGCTGGGCTACGCGCCCCGCCGAACCCCCCTGTCTGCCCCGGAGTTCGCCTCGCTGTGCAGTCCGAAGACGTTCAAGCTGGACCCGGTGACTTTCTCGCCCGACGACGACGCGTGGTTACGGGGGTCGCCTTCGCGATGATCGCCTTCGCCGGCGCCGCGCCGGCCATCTTCGCCTGGGCCCAGGCCCAGACCCGACCCGCCGAAACGCAGCCCGACGACCCGGGGGCTCCCGACGCCCCGCCCACGCTCGAGCTCGTCTTGGGCGAAGAGACCTTCCACCTCGAAATCGCCGACACCCCGGCCGCGATCCAGCAAGGCCTCATGCACCGCACGTCCATCGCCGACGACGGCGGCATGCTCTTCGTCTTCCCCGACGTCGAGCACCGGGCCATGTGGATGAAAAACTGCCTCGTGCCGATCGACGTCGCGTTCCTCAACGACAACCTCGTGGTCACGGCCGTCCACGAGATGGAGGTCGAGCGCCCCGGCACCCCGGACCGCTTCCTCCGGCGCTACGCCAGCCGGCAGCCTGCGCAGTACGCCATCGAACTCCGCGGCGGCCGGGCGGCGGAATTGGGCCTCCAGGCCGGCCAAGTGCTCGACGGCTTGCCCCTGCCCGGCCTCAAGGGCGAGGGCGCACCTGCCGATCCTCCTTCTTGAGGCTCTCGGGTTCGCCGAGCGCCCGCGTGGCGTGAGGCGACATGATCGCGAGGCGGCTCTTGGTGTTGACTGGCGACGCGTCCGGGCCGGCGACGGCCTGGATCGAGTCCGTCTGCGCCGCCTGGCCCGGTTATGACGCCCCCGCCTGCGACATCCATCCCTTGCCCGACGGCCGGCTCGACGCCGCCACCCTCCAAAGCGCCCTGGCCCTGTGGCTCGTCGGCGAGTCGGTCACGGCCCGAAGGCTCGATGCGCTGGCCGCCCAGGCCGCCGAACGCCGGGTCCCCCTGCTGATCACCTGCCCCGCCGCCGGCCTCCAGCTGGGCGAAGCGTACGACGACGGCGCCGTCGCGATCCCGCCCCACACCGACCCCGCCGCCGCCGCCGCCGTGGCCTCGGCCGCCCTCACCCAGGCCCGCACCGTCGGCGAGCTGCGCGACGAGGTCCGCCTGCTCACCGCCCACCAAGGCGGCCTGTCCAACCAGGTCTCCAAGCTCGACGAAGAACTCCGCCTCGCCGCCCAGCTCCAACGCGAGTTCCTGCCGCGCAGCCTGCCCAGCCGAGGGGGCGTCGAATTCGGCGCCGTCTGGCGCCCCGCCGGCTACGTCTCGGGCGACATCTACGACGTCGAAGCCCTCGACGAGCACCACATCGGTTTCTTCGTCGCCGACGCCGTCGGCCACGGCGTGCCCGCGGCGCTCATGACCGTCTTCATCAAACGCTCCCTCCAAACCAAGGTCATCGACCCGCGCGAGCCCAACGGCTACCGCCTGCTCAACCCCGACCAGGCCATCGCCCGCGTCAACCGCGCCCTGGTCGAACACCAACAGGGCAAGGTCCGCTTCTGCACGGCCTGCTACGGGATCATCGACTGCCGAACCCGCGAGGTCCGCCTCGCCCGCGCCGGGCACCCCTTCCCGATCGTGCTCCGCGCCGACGGCCGCAGCGAAACCCTCGAACCCGAAGGCGGCCTCCTCGGCGTCTTCGAAGAAGAAAGCTTCGAGATGGCCCGCCTCACCCTCGAGCCCGGCGACCGCCTGCTCGTCTACTCCGACGGCTTCGAGATGGCCTTCCCCGACCCCGAGGCCGGGCCCGACCAGCCCGTCGCCAACGAACGCTACGAGCAGGAGTTCGAAGCCCTCCGCCAAGGCCCGCTCGACCAGGCCCTGCACCGCTTCGAGGCCAAGCTCGACACCCAGGCCGGCTCGCTCAACCAGAAAGACGACCTCACCGTCTTGTGCCTGGGCATCCAAACGCAAGCGGCCAGCGATCAACCCGCCGCCGCCGTATCGCAAGCGCAAGCCTGATCGACACGGCATCCAACCGCGATCACGCCGGACGACGCGACTCGCCGGTCGCGCTGCCCGGGTCTTCGCTTGGCTGCTGGGCTTACTCGGCGTCGGCCTGGCCGGAATCACCGGCGATACCCGGCGGGTTCAGCAAACTCGGGTTGACGTCGCTCAGGGTTGGCGCGCTCAAGCCCGCCGCGTCCAGCAGACGGTTGCGCAGCGTCGAGGTCCAGAGCTTGTGGACTTCGGCCCGGAACGCCGACCCGTCGATCGACGCGCCCTCGGCGTCGCCCCGCAACGGCACGCGCAGCACCAGGTCGGCCGGCAACAACCCCGCGGCCCGCGGCGGCGCCGCCTTCGCCAACGCCTGGGCCGGCACCGACACCACCAG
>JBCCXV010000374.1:0-2493 GCA_039191195.1 Planctomycetota bacterium | reverse complement strand
GGCCGAGGCGACTCGGGCCGAGCCACACCCCGCAACGATTCGCACGCACCCCCGCTTCTCGCGCTCGCTCAGAGGAGACCGCCATGGCCGACACCCCGGAATCGACCGACGCTCCCGCTTCCGACGCCCCCGCCGCTTCGTCGCGTTCGGCCGACCCGGCCCGCTCGCCGGCGGCGCTGCTAGGCGTGATCGCGCTGATCCTGGTCGTGGGCATCGGCGGGTTCCTCTACTCCAAGAGCCAGCTGCCCCAACCCGACGAGGAACGCGACAAGGCGCTCTTGGGCTTCGGCGATCCGGTCGAGAACACGCTGAACGAGCGTTACACCGACGCCGATGGCGACCTGGTCGCGGACGCGCCGACGAGCGCCGACGCGATGCTCGACCCCGATGTGGTGTACTTCTCGTACCTGCACGGCGGGGTCAGCAACGTCGACGCGTCGGTGTTCCAAACGGTGCTGCTGCCGGCGCTCGAACAGGCGACGGGCAAGCGGTTCGCGTATCTGAAAGACCTGGACAACGAGCAGGCCCAGCTGGTCGCGCTGCGCGACGGCGAGCTGCACGTCACGGCGGTCAACACCGGCGCCGTGCCCTTGGCGGTGAACGAAGCCGGCTTTGTTCCGCTGGCGACGCCCGGCGACGAGACGGGGCCGAACCAGTACAAGTCGGTCATCATCGCGCCGGCGGCGAGCGGGGTGAGCACGCTGGAAGACCTCCGCGGCAAGACGCTCGTGGTCACGCGCCCGAACTCCAACTCGGGCTACAAGGCGCCGGTGCTGATGCTCATGGACAAGAACATGAGCCCGGTGGGCCAACGCGACTTCGAGATCGTCTACTCCTACGGCCACGAAGAGTCGATCGCCCGGGTGAAATCGGGCAACTGCGACGCCGCGGCGGTGGCGAGCGACCTGCTCGCGGCCAAGGTCGCGGCGGGGGAGATCGCCGAGGCCGACTTCCGGGTGGTCGCCGAGTCGGCGCCGTTCCCGCCCATCACGTTTGGGGTTTCCCACCGGCTGAACCCGGAGGTGACGGCCAAGGTGACCGAAGCGCTCATGGGCCTGAGCCTGGGCGACGGCTCCCCGCTTTCTTCCCAGATCGCCGGCGGGGCCTCGGGCATGACGCCGGTGGTCTACAAGGACGCGTTCGCGGCCGTGCGTCAGATCGACAACCGCTTCGGCCAGAAGCACGCCCTGCCGGAAGCCGACGAGGCCGAACCGGCTGCCCAGGGCGGCTAAGCGGCTCCGCCGCGGCGGGAACCCGCATTTTTCGTGCTCGGCCGGAACCGGTCGGGGGTGTGGCGCGTCTGTCTCCGCAGAACCCTACCGGAGACCCGCCATGACCCGCTTTGCCCGTAATGCTCGCCTTGGCCGGAACGTCCTTTCTGTGCCGACCCGCAACGCGCTGGCCGCCTGCGTCGCCGTTGGCTGTGCGCTGGGCTCGTTCGCCACGCCGTCGGTGCTGGCCCACGACGGCCCGCAAGTGCAAGTGGACCCGGCGGCGGTGGAAGAGCGGCCGGCGATCGACGTCGCCCTGCTGCTGGACACCTCCAACTCGATGGACGGCCTGATCCACCAGGCCAAGGCCCAGCTGTGGGGCGTCGTCGGCGAGTTCGCCAAGTCGCACAAGCACGGCCAGGCGCCGCGGCTGCGCGTCGCGCTATTCGAGTACGGCAACAACACGCTGCCGGCCAGCGAGGGCTACATCCGCCAGGTCGTGCCCTTGACCTCCGACCTCGACAAGCTTTCGGAAGCCCTGTTCTCGCTGACCACCAACGGCGGAGACGAGTACTGCGGCCAGGTGATCGACCAGGCCCTCACGCGTTTGGATTGGTCGCAACAGGCCGGCGCCTACAAGACGATCTTCATCGCCGGCAACGAGCCTTTCACCCAGGGCGAGGTGGATTACCGCGAGGCGTGCAAGCGTGCGATCCAGACGGGCGTGGTGGTCAACACGATCCACTGCGGCGACAGCCACGCCGGCGCCTCGGGCATGTGGGGCCACGCGGCGCAGCTCGCCGAGGGCCGCAGCCTGAACATCAACCAGGACGAGACGCGGACCGTGCGTATTGAGACGCCGCACGACCGGATCCTCATCGAGCTCAACGCCGAGCTGAACAAGACGTACCTGTTCTACGGCGACGCCGAGGCTCGCGACGGCTTCAGCCGGAACCAGGCGGTGCAAGACGGCAACGCGATGCGCCTTGGCGCCGCGGTGCTGGCGCAGCGCAGCGCGGCCAAGGCCGGGTCTGCGTATGTGCAAGCCGACCGCGACCTGGTCGACGCGATGGCCGTGAATCCCGAGGTGCTGGCGGACCTCGAAGAAGAGGCCCTGCCGGCGCCGGTCGCAGAGCTCCCGGAAGCCGAGCGGGCCGAGTTCGTCGCCGACATGGCGACCCGGCGGGCCGAGCTGCAAGTCCAGATCGCCGAGGCGACTCGGCTGCGCGACGCCTACGTCGCCGAGGAGCGCCGAAAACTCGCCGAAGAGGCCGGCGAAGAG
>JBCCXV010000373.1:0-2501 GCA_039191195.1 Planctomycetota bacterium | reverse complement strand
CGGAGTGGCGGCGGGGGCGGGTGCAGGTGCGCTACAACGGCGATGCCCACGACGCGCGATTCCGTGTGGATCGCGAGGGTTTGTTGGAGGTGGCGTTTGACGAGCCGGTGTCGGCGGTCACGCCGGGGCAAGCGGCGGTGTGCTACGGGGGGCATGGGTCGATGGGGGACGACCCGGACCACGACCGGGTGCTCGGCGGGGGCTGGATCGACCGGCCGTGGTGAACCGATCGAGTTGGTGCGCGTAGACTTCAAGCATGGAACGGCTGGCCCACCTGATGCTGGCGATCGCGACGGCCCTGGCGATGAGCCCGGGGCCGTGGGTGGCTGCGTCGCACGCGGCGGGGCCGGCGCCGGTCGACAGGGTCTCGCCGGCGCGGGCGAACCTGCCCGACTGGGTGTCGCGCGTGCCCGCGGGCGTGCCGATCTGCGGCGTTACGTTGGAGTGCTGCGGGTTCTGCTGCGTGACGGAAGAACCCAGCGATCGAGACCGGAGGCCCGCGGCGCCTTTGCCCGAGCGTTCGCCGGCGGACTCGCCGCCCAGCCCGTGGGGTCAGCCTTTGCCGCCGGGCGTGGGTGCGCTTGGGGGTGGCGCTGGCCCGCCCGCGGGGCATGCGGGGCTGGCGGGAGCGGAGTCTGCCGGCGTCGTTCGCGCGACTGCGTCGATTTCCGCGCGGCTCTCGACGGTGTGTCGACGGCTGACCTAGCGGGGATGTCCGCGCGCGTTCTGCGCACGGCGAAATCTCTCCCGAAGCTTTGACTCCTTATTCGAGGCGCCGCGGTTTTGGCGCGTCTCTTGGATCTGTTGGCATTCCTGGGCTCTGCCGAGCGCTTGTCTGCGCGGAGCCCCTTGCGGCTTGGAGACTTGCGATGACTGTGAAAGGCAAGAGGCTTGCGCTTTGCGCGGGCGTTGTGGGAGGCTTGCTCTTGGCGGCCGGTTGTCGGTCGGCTTCGCCCGACGTGCAAGAGGCAGCGCAACCGGCGGAGGTGGCGGAGGGCTCGGTTCCCGCGAGCGTGGGTGAGGTGGAGGCGCCGATCGGGGTGACGGTCCGGCCGAGGATGCTGGGGATGTCGATCGCGGCGGTGGAAGCGACGGGGATGTCGTGCCCGCTGTGCGCGAGCAACATCGAGTCGGTGCTGACCCGGCACCCGGGCGTGGGCGACGTGGTGGTCGACCTGGGGAGCGGGAAGGTTTACGTCGGGCTGCGGCCGGGCGCGGCGTGGCCCAGCTCGCAAGAGATGGCCGCTGCGGTGCGTGATGCGGGGTTCACGCCGGTGCGGGTTGTCCTTCCGGAAGGGGGTGCGTTGTGATGCGTCTGCGTTGCGCTTTGGTGCGCTGCGTTGCGGTGACGTGTGTGCTGGCGCTTGTCGCGGCGGTGTCGGCCGGCGACGCGGCCGGGCAGCAGACGGCGTTGTCGGGCGCGGCGGTGCAGCCGGGCAAGGGCGTGGTCGTGGCCCGGGGCATCGCCGAGGCGACGCTGTACGAGGGCGACGCGATCGGCTTCGACGAGCTGGTCGAGTATCGCCAGCAGGTGGTCGCCGGCTACGGGCTGACGCGCGACGTGACGGCGATGGTGCACGTCCCGCTGGTGTACCGCGACTACCAGGGGCCCGTGGCCGCGGGCACGGGTGATTCGTTCACCGATGTGTTCGGCATCGACGACGTGCTGCTGATGGGCCAGTACCGGTTCTGGCAGAACGACACGGGCGCGATCGATACCCGGCGGGCCGTGGTGAGCGGCGGGGTCGAGGTCCCGACGTTCGCCGAGGGCCTCAGCAGCGACTCGTTCGACCCGTTCGTGGGCGCGGCGTACACGCAGATCCAAGGTCGTCACGGAGTCAACGCGGCGGCTCGTTACAAGCTCACCACGGGCGGGGGCGCCAGGTCGGTGCGCTTTGGGCAGAACACCGGCGACGCGCTCCGGGTCGACGCGGGGTACCTCTACCGACTGAGCCCGGCGCAATACGGGCTCGACACCACGCACTCGACCTACCTCACGTTCGATGTGCTCGGCCGGTACGAAACCAACGGTGACACCGAGCTCTTGCTGGCGCCCGGCTACCTGTGGGAGGGCCCGCGCTCGGCGGTGTTTGGCGGGGTGATGCTGCCGGTGCATCAAGACCTGGACCTCCGGGCCGAAGCAAAGGTCGGCGTGGTGCTGGAGGTGCGGCTTTTGTTCTAGCGGGGTCGAGAACGTTCAAGACGCCGTGGGTGCGCCGTGGAGGGCGTAGGCGCACAGCAGCTTGATAGCGATGGGCAGCGCGTCGTCGTTGAAGTCGAACCCGGGGTGGTGCAGGCCGGGGCGGGCGGTTTCGCCGGGGGGGAGCAGGCCGATCATGGCGAAGTTGGCGGGGACGGCCTGGGCGAGGTAGGCGAAGTCTTCGCCGCCCATGACGGGGTCGGGCACGGTGATGGTTTGGTCATCGCCCAGCAGGCTGCGGTGGATGGCTTGGGCGTGGGCGGTGAGCGCGGGGTCGTTGACGACGGCGGGGTATCCCTCG
>JBCCXV010000372.1:0-2522 GCA_039191195.1 Planctomycetota bacterium | reverse complement strand
CTTTCCAGGGCGACGCCCCCAGCGCCCCGAACACGGCGAGCTGCGCGGCCTCGGTCCCGCCCGAGCACAGCACCAGGCGCTTGGGGTCCACTCCGCAAAGACCCGCCAGGCTCCGCCGAGCCGTCTCCAAGCGGTACCGCGCGTCTTGCCCGGCCCGGTGGACCGACGAGGGGTTCGCCCACGCCTCCCGCTGGGCCGCGTCCACCGCGGCGCAGACGGCGTCGCTTGGCCGCGTCGTCGCGTTGTGATCCAGGTACACCGGCTCCACGCCTCAAGGATAGGGCGGCCCTATGATCCCCTTCCGCTTGAATCGGGCGGAGCAAAGAAAGGCCCCCGTATGGACCACTTCCACTACCAAGACGGCCAGCTCCAGTGCGAAGGCGTCGCCATCGACCGCCTCGCCCGCGAGCTCGGCACCCCGCTCTACGTCTACTCCAAGGCGACGCTGCTGCACCACTATCGTGCCCTGGCCGACGCCTTCGCCGAGCTCGAGCCCTGGGTCTGCTACTCCATCAAGAGCTGCGGCAACCTCAACCTCTGCAAGGTGCTCGTTGAGGCCGGCGCCGGGATGGACGTCGTCTCCGGCGGCGAGGTCCACCGCGCACGCCTGGCCGGGGCCGACCTGTCCCGCTGCGTGTTCGCCGGCGTCGGCAAGACCGACGCCGAAATCGCCTACGCCCTCGAGCACGGCGTCGGGGTCTTCAACATCGAGTCCGAGCCCGAGTTCGAGAACGTCGCCGCCATCGCCCAGCGCATGGGCCGCACGGCCCGCGCGGCGCTCCGCGTCAACCCCGACGTCGCCGACGCCAAAACCCACGCCAAGACCACAACCGGCGCCAAGGCCACCAAGTTCGGCGTCGACATCGAACGCGCCGCCGCGTTCTTCGAGAAGTACGGCCGGCACCCCGCGCTGCGCCTCTCGGCCATCCACATCCACATCGGCTCGCCTATCTACTCGGCCGAGCCCTACGTGCGCGCCATCCAGAAGGTCCTCGGCCTGGTCGACCGCCTGCGCGACGCCGGTTTCCCCGTCGACCTCCTCGACATCGGCGGGGGCTTCGCCGCCGACTACGAGACCGGCGCCTCCCCGCCCTACGCCGACTACGCCAAAGACATCGTCCCCCTGCTCCGCCCGTTCCGGGCCGCGGGCGGCGCGATCGTCCTCGAGCCCGGCCGGACCATCGCCGCCAACGCGGGCGTCCTGGTCGGCCGCGTCCAGTACGTCAAGACCGGCGGGGCCAAGAAGTTCGTCATCCTCGACACCGGCATGAACCACCTCATCCGGCCGACGCTCTACAACGCCTGGCAGTTCGTCTGGCCCGCCGCCGTCGCCCCCAACCACGAGCCCGACCGCCGCGCCGCCGACCTCCAGATGCCCGGACTGGAAACCTGCGACGTCGTCGGGCCCGTCTGCGAGACCGGCGACTACCTCGCCCAAGACCGCGCCCTACCCCCGGTCGCCCGCGGAGACCTCGTCGCCGTGTTCTCCTCCGGCGCCTACGGCATGGTCATGGCGTCCAACTACAACGCCCTGCCCCGGCCCGCCGAGGCCCTGGTCGACGGTGACGACTTCCACCTCATCCGCCGACGCGAAACCTACGACGACTTGGTCGCCCCCGAGCTCAACCTCGAACCCGCCGCGGTGTAGGGCGACGCCTCCCCGCCCCGGGCCGACTACCCTCGGCGTATGGCGACGCAGCGCATCGTTTCCGCAGACGCAACCGACCCCGACGAAGACCGCCGGAACGTCGCCCTGCGCCCCGAGACCTTGGAGCGCTACGTCGGCCAGCGGGCGCTGGTCGAGAAGCTCCGCGTCGCGCTCCAGGCGGCGCTCCGCCGCGGCGAAGCGATGGACCACCTCCTGCTCCACGGCCCGCCCGGCCTGGGCAAGACGACGCTCGCGCACCTGGTCGCCTCGGAGCTCGGCTCGAACCTGGTGGTCACCTCGGGCCCGGCCCTCACCAAGCCGGCCGAGCTCGCCGGCCTGCTCACCAAGCTCCAAGAACGCGATGTGCTGTTCGTCGACGAGATCCACCGCATGCCCATCGCCCTCGAGGAGTACCTCTACTCGGCGATGGAAGACTTCAAGATCGACGTCCGCGTCGACTCGGGCATGCACGCCCGCACCATCACGCTCCGGCTGCACCCGTTCACCCTCGTCGGCGCCACGACCCGGGCCGGCCTGCTGTCGGGCCCGATGCGCAGCCGGTTCGGCCTGCAAGGCCACCTCGAGTTCTACCCGCCCGACGACCTGCTGGAAATCTTGAGACATTCAGCCTTACGGCTAGGTCTTCAAGGCGTCGACGGCCGTGGGTCCGATTCTTCCGGGGGACTGGAGGGGGCGCTCTTCAGGCTCGCTGAGCGGTCGCGTGGCACGCCGCGCATCGCCAACCGGCTGCTCCGCCGACTCCGCGACTACGCCCAGGTCAAGAACGACGGCGTCGTCGACGCCCCGGCCTGCGACGCGGCTCTTGAACTCGAAGGCGTCGACGCGCTGGGCCTCGACGGCTTGGACCGCCGGT
>JBCCXV010000371.1:0-2562 GCA_039191195.1 Planctomycetota bacterium | reverse complement strand
GCGCCACCGACGTCGGCGTCTGGCGCAGCCACGGCTGGGCCTGGCCTGAGCAAGTCCTGTGCATCTCGCATGTCCAAGAATTGGACGGCTGCGAGCGCACCGGCGACACGCTGCGGATCGGCGCGGGGTGCTCCTGGCGCGCCGTGCGCGACGCCGTGGCCGAGCCTTTCCCCGAGTACGCCGAGATCCTCGACCGCTTCGGCTCGCCCCAGATCCGCGAACTCGGCACGGCCGGCGGCAACCTCGCCAACGGCTCGCCCATCGCCGACTCGCTGCCCGCGCTCTTCGCCATGGACGCCGCGATCGAGCTGGCTTCCGCGTCCCGCGGGGCGCGAAGCGTCCCCATCCCAGAGTTCTACACCGGCTACAAACAGACGGTCATGGCGCCCGACGAGCTCATCACGGCCGTCCACCTGCCGCTACCTCAAGCGAACGACCGGGTCCACCTCGAGAAGACCTCCAAGCGCCGCGACATGGACATCTCCACCTTCACCGCGGCCATCCGGGTGACGCTCGACGATGTGGGCCAGCGCATCGAACACGCCGCGGTTGCGCTCGGCGGCGTCGGCCCCGTCGTGGTGCGCTGCAAAGCCGCAGAACAGCGCCTCCGAGGCGCGCCGTTCGACCTGGCTTCGTTCCGCGAAGCCGGCAAGCTCGCCCGGGAAGCGGTCACGCCGATCTCCGACGTGCGCGGCGGCGCCGACTACCGATTCCAGCTCACCGAGAACGTCTTCCTCAAAGCGTTCCACGGCTGGGCCATGGGGGTGACGGCGTAACCATGCCCAGCGTCGGACGGTCTATCCCGCACGAATCCGCCCCCGGCCACGTGACCGGCCGTGCGCCCTACATCGACGACCTCCCGCGCTACGCCGGCGAACTGGTCGTGGGATTTGTGGGGTCGCCCTTCGCCGCCGGAACGATCACACGCGTCGATGTTGAGCACGCGAGGCAGACGCCCGGCGTGGTGGAGGTGCTCAGCGCCGCCGACCTGCCCGCCGCCGCCACGCGCGCCTTCGGGCCGATCATCCACGACGAGCCCTTTCTGGCAGATCGCGAGGCGTGCTACCTCGGCCAGCCGGTCGTCGTGCTCGCCGCCGAGAGCGAAGAAGCCTTGGCGCTTGCGCAGTCACGGGTGGTGATCGACGGGGAGCCGGCAGAGCCCGTGCTGACCATCGAGCAGGCCGAGCAGCGCGACCAATACCTCGGTCCGTTCCGTGAGATCGCGCGGGGCGACGTGGACGCGGCGCTCGACGACGCGCCCCACATCTTGCAGGGCGAACTGTGGTGCAACGGGCAGGAGCAGTTCTACCTGGAGTCCCAGGCCACACTCGCGCTGCCCGAGCCCGGCGGCGCCGTGCGGGTGATCTCCTCGACGCAGAACCCGACCGAGTCGCAGGCCGTGGTGGCTGAAGTGCTCGGCCTGCCGCTTCACCAAGTCGTGTGCGAGTGCCCGCGGATGGGCGGCGGCTTCGGCGGCAAAGAAACCCAGGGCGCGATCCCCGCGGCGATGGCGGCGTGGGTCGCCCGCCGCACCGGCCGGCCCGCCCGCGTCGTGTACGACAAGACCACCGACATGCGCGTCACCGGCAAGCGGCACGCCACCCGCGCCAAGTACCGCGTTGGCTACGACGACCACGGCGCCCTGCGCGGGCTCGACATCGCGTTTGTGTCCAACGGCGGCGCGTTCGCCGACCTGTCCACCTCGGTGATGGAGCGCACCATGCTCCACGCCGACAACGCCTACTACCTGCCCGCAGTGCGCATCACCGGCCGCATCGCCCGCACCAACCTGCCGCCCAACACGGCCTTCCGCGGCTTCGGCGGCCCGCAGGGCGTGCTCGCGATCGAGGCGATCCTCCAGGACATCGCGGCGCGACTCAAAGCAGACGGCCTCGACATCCGTAAACGCAACCTCTACGGCCACACCGAGCGCAACGTCACGCCCTACGGCCAAGTCGTCCGCAACCACGTCCTGCCCGAGCTCTTCGAGGCCCTGGAAGAGCGCTCCGACTACCGCGCCCGCATGGCCGAGGTCGAAGCGTTCAACCGCCGAAGCAAAACGCACCTCAAGGGCCTGGCGATGACCGGCATCAAGTTCGGCATCAGTTTCACCACACGCTTCCTGAACCAGGGCAACGCGCTGGTGAACGTCTATACCGACGGCAGCGTGCAGGTATCGACCGGCGGCACCGAGATGGGCCAGGGCCTGAACACCAAGATCAAGCAGCTGGTCGCCGACTGTTTCGGCATCGACGCCGAGGCGGTCCGGCTGATGACCACCTCGACCGAAAAAAACCACAACACCTCGCCCACGGCCGCCAGCGCCGGGACCGACCTCAACGGCCAGGCGGCGGTGAACGCCTGCGACCAGATCCGCGCCCGCATGGCGGACTACGCCGCACAGGCGCTCGCCGACCCGGACGCCGGCATCGCCCCCGAGCCCGAGCACGTCCGCTTCGAATCAGGCCACGTCTTCGACGACCGCAAGCCCGGCCACAAACTCGCGTTCGGCCCCTTCTGCGACGCCGCCCGGCGGGCCCGGGTCGACCTCGGCGCCCGCGG
>JBCCXV010000370.1:0-2566 GCA_039191195.1 Planctomycetota bacterium | reverse complement strand
TTCTCGAGTCGGAAGACGATGTCGAGGAAGTCGATGGACTCGGCGCCGAGGTCTCCCACGAGCTTGGCCTCGGGGGTGACCTCGTCCTCGTCGACGCCGAGGGCGTCTTCGAGGACTTCGCGGACTTTGGCGAGGACTTCGTCGCGGTTCATGGCGGGGTTCCTGGGTCGTCGGGGTGTTGGCCCGGGTTTTGTTTGGACCGCGGTTTATACCGGGTTGGCGGGGTTCTCGCCGTCGGGCCGTGCCGGGGCGAGGCGGAAGCGGCCCTGGACGACGGGCCGGCCGTCGAGCAGGCCCTTGCCGGCGAAGGCGTAGGCGCCGTCGTCTTCTTGGCCGCGGAGGTCGACCTCGACGCGCAGGGCCTCGCCGGGGCGGACCATGCCGGCGTAGCGGATGTTGCGGGCCTCGGCGATCTCGAGGGCGTGGTCGAGGCCGTGGCGTTCGGCCAGGAGCCGGCGGGCGGCCTGGGCCATAGCTTCGAGCATCATCACGCCCGGGAGGATCGGGAAGCCCGGGAAGTGGTCGCCCAGGTACTCCTCGGCCTGGGTGACGGCCTTGACGGTCACGATGCGCTGGTCTTGTAGCTCGACAACACGGTCGACGAGATCGAATCGCATGCGATCAAGGTAACGCCGGCGCGCCGGGCCCGCGCGGTGGTAGGCTCGGGCATGGCCGGTTCGAACGGGTCTTCCAAGGCGACCCGGTTGCGCTGGGCGCGTTGGCGGGACGACGCCCGCGTGATGCGGCTGCGCTTCCGCGACCTGCGGTTGCGGGTGACCGACAACCCGGCGCTCGGCCGCAGCATCGACCGGCTGTACGGCGAGCTCGCCGAGGCCGGCGTTCGGCGGTTCCGGCCCCCCTGCTGGCTGAGCACCGAGTGGTTCAGCCCGGACGGCGTGCCGGGCATCGCGATCCCGTTCTATTTGGCTCACCCCAGGCTGATGCGGCTGGAGGAGCGGCAGATGCTGGCCGTCGAGGGTGGGTCGGAGGCCCAGCGGATGCGCATCTTGCGGCACGAGGCCGGGCACGCGGTGTGCACGGCGTACCGGCTGCACCGGCGAAAAGCCTGGCGGCAGGCCTTCGGCGCGATGACCGAGCCCTACCCGGATGTGTACCGGCCCCGGCCGGGCTCGCGGCGGTACGTGACGCACCTGCCGTTCTGGTACGCCCAGGCGCACCCGGCGGAAGACTTCGCCGAGACGTTTGCGGTGTGGCTCACGCCGCGTTCGCGTTGGCGTAAGACGTACGCGGGTTGGCCGGCGTTGCGGAAGCTGGAGCTGGTGGACGCGCTGATGGACGAGGTGGGCGCCGCGCCCCCGCCGGTGACGAGCCGCCGTCGGCCCGAGGCGCTGGGGTCGTTGGACCGGACGCTGGCCGAGCACTACCGGTCGAAGCGCAAGCGTTACGGCGCCGACCTGCCGGACATGGGCGACGCCGATCTGCACCGGCTGTTTGCGCCGGGCGAGGCCCGGCCGGACCGCCCCACCGCCGCGAGCTTCCTGCGCGGGATCCGTTCGGAGGTGCGGGACGCCGTGGCGCTGTGGACCGGCGCGCCGCCTTACACGATCGACCAGGTGCTGGCCGAGTGCATCGAGCGCTGCCGTAAACACGGGCTACGGCTGACGGGGTCGAGGCGGGTGGCGCAGCAGCACGCGATGCTGATGGTGGCGTCGCGGACGATGACGTATCTCCACGCGGGCGTTCAGCCCGTGGTTCTCTGATGGGCGACCCCTTGGGGGTTCGGGACGGCTTGCTTATGACGCGGATGCGCATCCTGGTTCTGATGCACCCGGACTTCATGCCGCCGGCGTCGATTGAAGGCTTGAGCGAGCCGGAGTACGCGCCGTTCAAGACCGAGTTCGACGTGGTGGCGACGCTGCGGGACATGGGGCACGAGGTGATCCCGTTGGGGGTGACCAACGACCTCGGGGTGATCGAGCGGGCGGTGCGGGAGCACAAGCCGCACATCGCGTTCAACCTGCTGGAGGAGCTGGCGGGGGTGGGCGTGTTCGACTCGCACGTGGTGGCGTATCTGGAGTCGATCCGTCTGCCGTACACGGGGTGCAACCCGCGGGGGCTGATGCTGGCGCACAACAAGGCGGTGTCGAAGATCCTGTGCAAGCACCACCGGGTGCCGGCGCCGCGTTTCCACGTGTTCCCGCAGGGCCAGCGGACGGTGCGGCGCCCGCCGCGGCTGGGGTTTCCGCTGATCGTCAAGAGCCTGACCGAGGAGGGGTCGATCGGCATCGCCGAGGCGTCGGTGGTCGACAACGACGAGAAGCTCGAGCAGCGGGTGCGGTTCATCCACGAGAAGGTGGGCACCGACGCCATCGCCGAGCAGTACTTGGAGGGCCGGGAGCTCTACATCGGTGTTCTCGGGAACTTGAGATTGACGACGCTGCCGGTCTGGGAGATGCACTGGCCGAACCTGCGGCCCGGGGCGCCGAAGATCGCGACGACGAAGGTGAAGTGGGACCTGGCGTACCAGAAGAAGATCGGGCTGGAGACGCGGCCGGCCGAAGACCTGCCGGACGAGCTGGAGAACCTGCTCGTGCGGTACTCGAAG
>JBCCXV010000369.1:0-2585 GCA_039191195.1 Planctomycetota bacterium | reverse complement strand
TCGAGGTAGAAGCGGTACGGGCAGGCGAGGTACCGCTTGAACGCCGTGACTGGCAGCGGGTCGAGGGGGTCGCGGTCGGCCCGCTGTTCACCCGGCTCGGGCCGAGGCGGGCCCAACGCGATCGCCGGCGCCTCCGGTCGCGTGGCGAAGAGCGGCGCCGAGGCGCGCGGCGACTCGTCGTAGAACCGCCGCAGCCTCCGGGCGACTACGCCGGCGTCGTCGGCCAGCGCGAAGCGGCTCGGCCGCAGCGGGTCGCCCTCGGCGTTTCGGCGCCCGCCGACGAGCACCAAACCCGGGTGCGCCTGCAGCACCGCCGTCAATCGAAAAGCCTCCACGGCGTACCGCTGGTCGGATGTCGTGAGTCCGATGGCCGCGCGGTCGGCGTCGGTCAGCCAGCCCGAGCCGTGCCCGCCCGACGGCAGCGCGCCCTCGTGCAACCCCACGAGCGCCATCGACGACGCGTCGTCCCACACGGCGTCGACCGGGCCGATCAGCTCGACCGCCGGGTCGAACGGGTCGGTCGCGACCGTGCGCGAACCCAGCGACGCGGTGAGCCACGCCAGCACGTCCGGCGCCGAGCGCGGCGTTTCGCGGCTGCCGTGTTGAGCGGCCTCAACCAGCAGCTCGCCGATGGCGTCGAGGGCTTCCCGGGTTCGCGGGTCGAGCTGCGCTTGGCCGTACACCCGTTCGAGCAGGCCGGCGATTTCGTGCAGACGCGTTCTCCACGGGAGCGTGCGGTCGGGCTCGCTTGGCAACAAGCCGTCGATCGCCCGGGCGATCCGCGCCAGGCGCTGGCCTTCGTTGCCAGGAAGTGTTTCGGCCGGCACACGCTGCGGGACGTGCCGCGCGGCGTAGGCGTCGCTGAGCCCCGGCCAGGCATGTGCCGGGTCGGCGTCCGCTTGCGCCAAGCCCAGGTCGGGGTGGCGCACCAGTTCCGCAAGGTCGTCGAACGAGCGCGAGGCGAGATAGCGCCCGGCGGCGTCGAGCAACCGCGCGGGACGGCTGCGGTCGGCCGGTTCCCCCGAGGCGCGGTGGCTCCGCAGGCCCCGCGCGCCCAGCCGTCGCTGCACCGGCGGGGCGAGCGCGGGGTCGGCCAGGACGACCGACGCGTCGGACGGGCTCAGCCCGGGCGGGCACGCCTCCGCGAGCGCCTCGGAGGCCCGCTGGGCGACGTCGTCCGGTTCGTCGGCCCATTGCAGTTGCGCGTCGTCGATCTGGAGGCGCCGGTCACGCCAGACCTCGGCGATGGGCTGGCCCCAGTCGTCGAGCGCGCCCGCTTCCGACTCCGGTGCCGTGACCCAGAGCTCCACCGGCGTGTTCTGGCTCGCGCTCTCCAGCATGGCGCTCGTGAAGCCGGGCCATTCGGCGACGCCCAACGCGATCACGCGCTCGTAGGCGTGCGTCGATGCGGGCGGGTTGTGCACGAGCGCGCAGCGAGCCTCGGCCGGGTCGATTAGGCCGGCGGTCCGCATGCGCCTGCGCGCGTGGCGTTCGACCACGGCCGCGGCGTCGAACGCGTCGCGCCCGCGCAGCTGCGCCAGGCCTTCGATAGACACGCCTTCCGCGGCGAGCTCTTCGGCGAGTTGCGTGAGCTCGCGCGCCAGCGACAGGCGCTGCCGCATCGACGCCGCCTCGGGCATGGCCAAGGCTTGGCGCTGCTGGGCGTTGAGTTGGTCCAGCGCATCGGCCCACGCCAGCAGCGCCACCGAAGGCGGGCAGGGCGCGAGCCCCTCGATACGACAGCCCAGCGCATCGGGCAGGCGGCCCGGCGTGGTGAACGTGGGCGGGCACAACGCACGCCCCTCGAGCAGCCCCGCCAACGCCGCGGTCACGCGTCTTCCGGCGCGGGCCGTGGGCGTCACCACGAGGCAGCGCGACAGGTCGCAGGCGAACCCGCCGGGCGCGGTGCCGCCCAGGTCGTGCAGGGCTTCGGCCGCCAACGCGACGGCCGGCTTGTGCCACCCCAGGAAGCGTCGTGCGATCGCCATCGAGTCAGGGTATCGACGGGTCGCTGGCGGGCCCGGCGGAGCCCTGTCGGGCCCACGCCGATGGCCTACGCTTAGCGCTATGACCAGCCACGACGAAATCGACCAGCGGATCGCCCAGTGGGAGCAGATGGCCCGCGAGGCGCCCGACGACATGGCCTACTTCTCGCTGGGCAACGCCTACCGCGAGGCGGCCCGGATCGACGAGGCCGCCGGCGCCTTCGAACAGGCCATCGAGATGAACCCCGGCATGAGCCGGGCCTACCAGCTGCTCGGGCAGATGCTCATGCGGCTCGACCAGAACGACCGCGCCGGCGAAGTGCTGGTCAAGGGCTACACCACCGCCGCCGAGCGCGGCGACGTGATGCCGCAGAAGGCCATCGGCGGGATGCTCGAGAAGCTCGGGGTGGAGCTGCCCGAGGTGGAGGACGCCGCCGAGCGCCGCGCGGCCGTCGAGGCGTCGGGCAACATGGTCCTCGACCGCCGGGCCGGCCAGCCGCAGCCCCGCTTGGCCGACCCGCCCATGCGCGGCGACCTCGGCCGGTTCATCTTCGCCCACTTCGGCCAGGTCACCTGGAACCAGTGGATCGGCCAAGGCAC
>JBCCXV010000368.1:0-2616 GCA_039191195.1 Planctomycetota bacterium | reverse complement strand
GAAGGCGGTGAAGCGGGCGTGAGTCATGGCGTGATTCCTCAGAGTGCCTCTCGGGTCGCGGCGGTGGCCGGGCGTCGCACGCCTCGGCGATGGGCAAAGAGAAGCACGAGTCGTCGCGGTTGCGAGCGGCGGGGGCGAAAAATGCGAGCAGGGCCGCTGCGGAAGCGCGGGTCTGGCGGCGGCGCGGTGCGGGGGCTCGGTGCGGGTTTTGCGGGCTACGCCGGTGGCTCGGGCGTGGGCGAGGGTGGAGTCGCGTTGGCGGGCCGTGAGGCGGGTTCGGCGCTGGCGTGGCTGGGGGTCGTGCGGCCGTGCGTGCGGTGATCCCGCCAGGTAGGGGATTTCCGGAGAGCGCAAGAATCTTGTGAGAGGGCTGTGGGTATGGGGCTGAACGTGAGAATTTGGTCAGGATTTGGGCGCAAGCTTGCCGCGGGGCGGCGAGGAGGCGAGAGTGTTCTGAACGGCGTATGGATGCGCCAGGAGTACCTGAGAGAGCATCATGAAGACTATCGCAGTGATTTCGGGCTTGGCGCTGTGCACCGCGCCGGCGATGGCGACCCCAATCTTTGACACGTTTGGGCCTTTCCCCAACGCGACCTTCGGGGGCGAGGGCATCCCCAACGGTTCGGTGGCGGCATCGACGCAGGTGTTGGACACTTTGAACGACACGGTGATCACGATCGCATTGTCGGCGACCGAGCGGTTCAACCCGCCGGCGGTGGTGCCCGATGCGTTGACCGACGGCGTTTACATCGCACAGCCGGGCACGGACAACATCGGGGGGACGCAGTTGCTGGGCTCGGAGTGGAACTTCAACTTCTACGTTGAGGTGCGCAGCGTCAGCGGGAACAACGACCCGTCGATCAGCGACTACGACTTTGACCTGCTGTACGACTTCGATGGTGGCGTGGACACGCCGTTTAGCTCGCTCGGCTTGATCGACCTCGACATTGTCGCTCCGGCGGCGACGATCTCGACGTTTGAAGACGACGTGGACGGCGAGATCGCTCAGGGTTCTCAGAACCTGCTGTTCAGCTTCCTCGGCACATCCGTGGATACCGATGGCGTGGGCCTGGTTCCGGCTGGGACGGGGATTCCGGTGATCGTGGCGCCTGCGGCGACCTACGACCCGTTCGCGGCGGGGGAGTACACCTTCGCGATCGGCCTGTCGACCAAGGGCGGCTTCCCGCTCGACTCGGTGGCGATCGACGTGGTGGTGGTGCCCGAGCCGGGGGTGGCCACGCTGGCTGGCCTGGGCGCCCTGGGCTTGATGGCCCGTCGGCGTCGCTCGGCCTGAGTCGGCGTCTTCTCTAACAACCTGATCTTGTGAGCGGCCTCCTTCGTGGAGGTCGTTTTCTTTCGCGCTTACGGGGCGACTGCCTCGGGGCTAAGCGCCGGCGTTGAAGAGGTCGATCTGGCCGTGCAGGGATGGCCTGCGGAAGTGTTTGCTTGAGAGGGGGCGGATGTCGCGGTTCAGGCCGTGCTTCCGGCAGTAGACGTCGAAGACTTGCTTGAGCTGGTAAGCGTGGTGGCCTTGGCCCCGCCGGCGGTCGTGGCCACCCCCGGAAGCGACCCCGCCCCCGGAAGTATTTCCAGCAAGACGTCGTGTGTTCGCCGCGTTGCGTCCATCGACGTCGCGTGTGGCGACCAGGTCGGAGGTGCGGTTGTCGACGCGGTGGGGTCGGTTTCGCGCCGTACTCCGGGTGGCGTTGCGGGGGTCTTTGCGGGGGCCGGCGTCGTAGAGCTTGCCGCCTCGGGCTTGGCGGATGAGGGATTCGACCTTGCGGGCGCGGTCGGGGTGGACGTGGCGCTGCAGCCAGTCGAGGAACAGGTCTTTCACTTGATAAGGAAGGCGGAGCAAGACCCAGGCGACGCGTTTGGCGCCGGCGTCGGCGACGGCTTCGAGCAGGGCGGGCACTTCTTGGTCGGTCAGGCCGGGGATGACCGGGGCGATGTTGACGCCGACGGGGACGCCGGCGTCGGTGAGTTGGCGGATGACGCGTAGGCGTGCGCTGGGGGGCGAGGCGCGGGGCTCGAGTTTGCCGGCGAGTTCGTCGTCGAGGGTGACGAGGGTGACGATGACCCGGCCGGCGTTGACCTTGGCGAGCTTCTGCCAGAGGTCGGCGTCGCGCATCACGCCGGTGCTCTTGGTCATGGTGCTGACGGGCTGGTGGGCTTCGGCCATGACTTCGAGGCAGCCGCGGGAGAGCTGTAGGTCGCGGTCGAGGGGCTGGTAGACGTCGGTGATGGCCGACATGACGATGGGCTCGCCTTTCCAAGAACGATGGGCGAGTTCGCGGCGGAGCATCTGGGGGGCGTCGTGTTTGGCGACGAGTTTGGTCTCGAAGTCGAGCCCGCAGGAGAAGCCCAGGTATTCGTGGTAGGGCCGGGCGAAGCAGTAGATGCAGCCGTGCTCGCACCCGCGGTAGGGGTTGACGGTCCAGTCGAAGGGCACGTCGCTGGTGTGGGCGACCTTGTTGATGAGCCTGCGGGTGGCGTCGGCGTAGACGGTGAGGGGGACGCGGACGGGCTTGTGGGTGGCGGGGTCTTCGCCCTCCCATTGGCGTTCGAGGACGCGGTGGTCGAGGTGGTCGCCGTCGAGGTGGACGCGCTGGTCTT
>JBCCXV010000367.1:0-2636 GCA_039191195.1 Planctomycetota bacterium | reverse complement strand
GGGAGACCAGGACGACGTCGCCGTCGGCCTCGGCCTTGAGCTTCTCGAAGGACTCGTAGAGGACGGGGCTGGCCGAGAGGGCGTCGACGGGGATGTCGAAGAAGCCCTGGATCTGGGCGGCGTGGAGGTCCATGGCGACGACGCGGTCGGCGCCGGCGGCGGCGATGAGGTTGGCCACGAGCTTGGCGGTGATGGGGGTGCGGCCCTCGTCCTTGCGGTCCTGCCGGGCGTAGCCGAAGTAGGGGATGACGGCCGTGATGCGCTGGGCCGAGGCCCGGCGGAGGCAATCGATCCAGATCAGCAGCTCCATCCAGTGGGCGTTGACCGGGTGGTGCGTGGACTGGATGACGAAGCAGTCGCGGCCGCGGACGTCTTCCTCGATCTTGACGAGGATCTCGCCGTCGGGGAACAGCTCGACCTTGCCCTGGCCCATGGGGAGCTCGAGGTAGCGGGCGACGCGCTCGGCGAGCTCGCGGCTGGCGCGGCCGGCGAAAACCTTCAAGACGTCGCGGTCGGCCTTGCTCATGGCGAAGCGGTCTCGGCGGGGGCGGCGGAAGCGGCGAGGCGGCGGCGGAGGACGGCGTCGACCTCGGCGAGCTGCTCGGGGTTGTTGACGCTCAGGACGTCTTCGGCGGGGACGGCGTCCATCACCGAGACGGCGTGGCCGTCGGCCAGAAGGAGGCCGGGCACGTCGGTCACGTAGTACTCGCCGGAGGCGTTTTGGTTCGACACGCGGGCGAGGGCGTCGAACAACGGCCCGCAGCGGAAGGCGTAGTAGCTGGGGTTGACCTCGCGGATCTGGAGCTCGTCGGGGCCGGCGTCTTTTTGCTCGACGATGCGTGCGAAGCCGCCCTGGGGGTTGCGGACGATCCGGCCGTAGCCGGCGGGGTCGTCGAGGACGGCGGTGGCGAGGCTGGCGGCGGCGCCGGTGGAGCGGTGGAGGTCGAGGAGGGTGCGGAGGGTGGAGGCGCGGATGAGCGGGCCGTCGCCGGCGAGGACCAGGACGTCGGCGTCGGGGTCGTCCTGGAGCTTTGGCTCGGCCATGCGTGCGGCGTGGCCGGTGCCGAGCTGCTCGGCCTGGACGACGAAGCGGCACTGGGGCAGGTCGGCCAGGGCGTCTTTGACGCGGTCGGCCCCGACGCCGATGACGATGACGCAGCGGTCGACGCCGGCGTTGAGACAGGCTTCAACGACCCAGCGGACCATGGGCTTGCCGGCGGCCTGGTGGACGACCTTGGGCAGGTCGGAGTTCATCCGCTTGCCCTTGCCGGCGGCCATGATCACGGCGTGGGCTCGTCGGTCGTCGGGCTGGGTGGGGGCGTCGGTCATGGCGGGTTGCGACGGCTGGCGAACCGGCGGGGCGGGCGCTGCACCCGTGGGGCAGGGGTGTCGCGGGCGGGGATTTGGGGAGGCGGCGGAAGCTGGCCCGCAGGGACTTGAACCCCGAATTTCAGGACCAAAACCTGACGTGTTACCAATTACACCACGGGCCAGTGGTGGGCCGACTCCGGTGTTTCGGAGGCCTGTTGGGAAGGGCCTCCCCGGCCGGCCAGTGCCTGCGCCTACAAGAAGGGGCCCGACATCGAGCTTTGGGTTCGCCTCGCGCCCGCGTCGGCACGGGCGGGAGGCCGGTCGGCGCCGGGGGGGAGGCCCGCGTCGCCGTCGACCCTGGATCGACAGGCGGAGGATACGGGTGGCCGTCGGAGTGGTCAACCGGTTGCGGGGTCAGGGGTTGACGCCGGGGGCGGGTTCGGGCACTCTGTGCGGCTCGCCGTCGTCCGGTCGTGTGCCCGGGATGGCGATGGCGTCGTGGCCGCCGCCTTGGCGGAGGCTTGGCGCCGGACAACCGTCGCCCCTTGCGTTGCCTGTTTCCGGTGACGTATTGCGGGATCGACTCTTCGAGGGCTCGGGCCGGAAACGGCCGGGGCGTGATGTGATGGCGAACTACACCGGTCCCAAAGTCAAGCTCTCGCGTCGGGTGGGCGTTCCGATCGCCAACCTGCCCAAGCACACGACCAAGCGTCAACTGAACCCGCCCGGCGTGCACGGCTTCCGGGGTCGGCGTCTGCGCGACTACGGTGTTCGTCTGAACGAGAAGCAGAAGCTGCGGTTCCACTACAACGTGCTTGAGAAGCAGTTCCGGAACACGGTGAACGAGGCGGGTCGCCAGCGCGGCAACACGGGCGACAACATCCTGCGGCTGCTCGAGCAGCGTCTGGACAACGTGATCCGCCGCCTGGGTTGGGCCCGGAGCATCTGGGCGGCTCGGCAGTTGGTGGCGCACGGCCACATCGAGGTGAACGGCCGCAAGGTCGACCGGCCGTCGTACCAGTTGAAGCTGGGCGACAAGCTCGGGGTGCGTAAGGACAAGGTCAAGAAGCTGGTGCGTGAGAGCCTGGAGTCGCTGCCGGGCCACGAGGTTCCGGGCTGGCTGACGTTCGACCCGTCGACGCTGGCGGCGACCGTGGTGGGCGTGCCTACGCCGGACCAGGTTCCGTTCGACGTGAACATGAACCTGATCGTCGAGTTCTACCGGTAAGCCCCGGAAGAGACGCGGCGGGACTCGCGACAAGTTAACGATCCATGCAAACCGGGCTCGCTTGAGCCCGGTTTTTCTTTGCGCCGCCGGCTTACTC
>JBCCXV010000366.1:0-2653 GCA_039191195.1 Planctomycetota bacterium | reverse complement strand
GGGATCCAGGCGCTCGACGCGTTCGCCGGCGAGAAGCTGTGGTTCCTGGACCGGCCCGACGCCAAGCCGGCCGGGCTGAGCTCGTCGGGCGGGCGCATCCTGCTCTACGAGCCCGGACGGCTGCTAGACGTGTCATTGGCGGACGGCGAGGTGGTGGGAGAGACGCCGACGGCGGCGCTGCACACGGCCCTGGACGCCGGCAACGGCCAGGTGATCCTCGTGGGGGCCCGGGGCCAAGTCGCTCGTCTGCGACCCATCGAGCCCTGACTAAACTTACGAGAGTGACGGCCCAGCCTTGTGGTCGTGTGTCGATCTTGGGAGTCCGCCATGCCGACCGAGCGCCTGGTTTCGGTGCGTACCGCGTTGCTGTCGGTGTCGGACAAGACCGACCTGGCGCCGTTTGCGCGCCGCCTGGCCGGCGTGGGCGCGCGCCTGGTGTCGACCGGGGGCACCGCGAAGGCGCTGACCGACGCGGGGCTCGACGTGACGTCGATCGAAGACCTCACCGGCTTCCCCGAGATGATGGACGGCCGGGTGAAGACCCTGCACCCGAAGGTCCACGGCGGTTTGCTGGGCGTGCGCGACAACGCCGAGCACGCCCGCGCCATGACGGACCACGGCATCACGCCGATCGACCTGGTTTGCGTGAACCTGTATCCGTTCGAGCGCACCGTCGCGGCGCTGGGCAAAGACGGGCCGGCCCAGGACGCCATCGAACAGATCGACATCGGCGGTCCGGCGATGATCCGCTCGGCGGCGAAGAACCACGCGTCGGTCTGCGTCGTGACCGACCCGACGCAGTACGACCGGGTCTCGAACGAGCTCGACCGGCACGAGGGCGCCACGACACTCGGCTTCCGCCGATCGCTCGCCCAGGCGGCCTATGCCCGCACGGCCGAGTACGACGCGGCGATCCACGGCTGGTTCGCCAAGCGATTCGGCAGCGCCCCGGCGCCGCCCGAGCGGCGCGGCGACGACGCGTGAGCCTGTGAATCGGCCCGTCGGGGCCTTATGCTTGGGCCGATGTCGGCCTTGCTCTTGGCCGTTGGCGCGGCCGCGGCGTTCATCTTGGCATATCGCACGTACGGGCGTTGGCTCGGCCGTCGGGTGTTCGAGCTCTCGGCGAAGGCGGTGGCGCCGTCGGTCGAACTGGAAGACGGCCGCGACTACGTGCCGACGCGTACGCCGGTGGTGTTCGGCCACCACTTCACGAGCATCGCCGGGACGGGGCCGATCGTCGGGCCGGCGATCGCGGTGATGTGGGGCTGGCTGCCGGCGCTGCTGTGGGTGGTGTTCGGTTCGATCTTCATCGGCGCCGTGCACGACTTTGGCAGCCTGGTGGTGAGCCTGCGGCACAAGGGCCAGACGGTCGGGCAGATCGCGGGGAAGGTGATCCACCCGCGGGTGCGCACGCTGTTCCTGCTGGTGCTGCTGCTGGCGCTGGTGATCATCCTGGCGATCTTCGGGCTGGTGATCGCGGCGGTGTTCCGGCTGTACCCGCAGGCGATCGCGCCGTGTTTGTTGCAGGTCCCGCTGGCCGTGGCGATCGGGCTGTGGCTCCGCAAGCACGGGGGCGGGCTCATGGCGCTGACGATCCCGTCGGTGATCGCGCTGGCGCTGATGTACGCGGCGGTGGTCTGGGGCGACGTCGGTGCGCTCGGGCGGTTCAACGCCTGGGCGGCGGGATGGCCGCTGATCGTGTGGGTCGGCGCGCTGCTGGTGTACGCGGGGGTGGCGTCGGTGCTGCCGGTGTGGACGCTGCTGCAGCCGCGGGACTACATCAACAGCCTGCAACTGGTGAGCGCGATGGGCCTGCTGGTGCTGGGCCTGTTCGTGGCGGGCATCGCCGGAGGGGCGCCGGTTGAGGCGGGCGGGGATCGGCCGTCGCTAGAGATCGTCGCGCCGATGGTGGAGGTTGGCCCGGCCGGGGCACCGCTGCTGTTCCCGTTTTTGTTTATCACGATCGCTTGCGGCGCGATCAGCGGGTTCCACTGTCTGGTGAGTTCGGGAACGTCGAGCAAGCAGCTTGCGTGCGAGCCGGCGGCGCGGGCCGTGGGGTACGGGGGGATGCTGCTCGAGGGCTTCCTGGCCGTGCTGGTGATTGTGGCGTGCTGCGCGGGGCTCGGTTTGGGCGCGGCCGACGGCGCCGGGGCGTGGTCGCAGCGCTACGCCAGTTGGGGCGCCAGCAACGGGCTGGGGGCGAAGGTCTCGGCTTTCGTGGACGGATCGGCGAACCTCTTGGCGAGCCTGGGGATGGGCGCGGGCACGGCCGTGGCGCTGATGGGCGTGCTGGTGGCGTCGTTCGCCGGGACGACGCTGGACACGGCGACGCGCTTGCAGCGGTACGTGATTCAGGAGCTGTTTGGCGGCAAGGCCGACGCCGGTTCACCGGTCGCCGAACCGGGCGGCGAGCCCTCGCCCGTGCGGAAGGCCGTGGCGTGGCTCGGGAACCCGTACGCGGCGACGACGGCGGCGATCGTGACGGCCGCGGCGCTGGCGTCGGTCCCGCCGGCGGGGGGCGCGTGGACGTGGAACAACGCCGGCAAGGGCGGGCTGATCCTCTGGCCGATGTTCGGCGCGACCAACCAGCTCATCGGCGGGCTGGCGTTCCTGGTGATCACGTTCTGGCTGGTGCGGCAGCGCAAGCCGGTGG
>JBCCXV010000365.1:0-2660 GCA_039191195.1 Planctomycetota bacterium | reverse complement strand
GCGCGTTCGACTGCGGGCGCATCACGAGATGGACTACCGGGTGCCGAGGTCACGGCATGACCTTACCGCTGCGCGGCGGCCTCGCGCAGGGTGGCGGCCACGGCGGCCTCCATCAGCGGGACGGCGGCGGTGTCCATGGCCTGCAGGGCGGCGTGGAAGGCGTCGAGGTCGGTGCGCTCGGCCAGCTCGGCCGTGGGCGGGTCGGTCTGCTGTAGGAAGGCTTCGACAGCGGCGATGTGGGCGTCAAGCTTGTCGCACGAGGGGCCCTGCCAGCCGTCGCCGGCCTTGTCGATTTGCCTTTGGATCGAACGCAAATCGAGCGAGGCCGAGTTGCGCAGGGATACGAGGCGGTGGGCGGCCATGTCTTGTTTGGCGTGGGCGAAGGACTCGGCTTCGAGGCGGTCGACTTCTTCGCGCGAAAGGCCGTGGCGGGGCGCGACTTGGGTGCGGGCGGCCTTGCCGGTGCGTTTCTCAGAGGCGGAGACGGTGAGGACGCCGTTGGCGTCAAGCAGGAATACGACCTCGACTTGCGGGATGCCGGCGGGCATGGGGGGCAGGCCCTTGAGTTCGAAACGGCCGAGCGCGCGGCAGTCGTCGACGAGCTCACGCTCGCCCTGATAGACGTTGACCTGCACGGCGGTCTGGTTGTCGGCCGACGTGGTGAAGGTTTCGACGGCCCGGGCTGGGATGGCGCTGTTGGCGGGGATGAGCTTGGCCATCGCTCCGCCGAGCGTCTCCATGCCCAGGGACAAAGGCGTGACGTCGAGGAGCAAACGGTCGCGGCGCAGGCCGGCGAGGATCGAGGCTTGCACGGCGGCGCCGAGGGCGACCACGCGGTCGGGGTCCAGCGCCGTGTAGGGCTCGCACCCGAAGAACTCGGCCACGGCCCGGCGGACGGCGGGGATGCGCGTCGACCCGCCGACGAGGACCACGCGGTCGATGTCGGAAACGTCGAGCTTGGCGGCCTTGAGGGCCCGCCGGCATGGGTCGAGCGTGCGGTTGATCCAAGGGGCGATGAGGGCTTCGAGCCGGTCGCGGGTGACCGACACGGCGTGTGCGGCGCCGGCGATGTCCAGCGAAACGTCGGCTTGTTGTTCTTGCGAGAGCTGGATCTTGATGTGCTCGGCGTGCTGACGGAGCGTCTGTCGCGCAGCGGGCGTGGTCAGCGCGTCGGCATCGACCTTGTCCGCAAGCTGCTCGACGAGATGCGTAGCGAGGAGGCGGTCGACGTCGTCGCCGCCGAGGGCGGTGTCGCCGGCGGTGGATAGGACCTGGTCGATCACGCCGTCGGGCGTCTGTTCGATACGGAGGATCGAGAGGTCGAAGGTGCCGCCGCCGAGGTCGTAGACGGCGACGGTCTGCCCGCCGGAATGATCCCCGCCCCCGGGATTTGCTCCTGCCGTGCCCTCGTCGACGTTCTCGCTATCGCCAGCATCTTTCGCGCAAGCCTCGCGGTTGACCTTGGTGTTGAGGCTGACGCTGCCGGAAGCGCCCCCAGAAGATGTGGGTGTGGCGATGCTTGAACGTTCGGGCTGTTGTGTTCTGCCGGCGGACAGGCCGAGGTCGTAGGCGAGGGCGGCGGCGGTGGGTTCGTTGACCACGCGCAGGACGTCGAGGCCGGCGAGCCGGCCGGCGTCGCGGGTGGCTTGGCGCTGCGCGTCGTCGAAGTAGGCGGGCACGGTGACCACGGCGCGCTTCACCGGCGTGCCCAGCGCGGCTTCGGCGCGCTCGCGGAGGGTGCGGAGGATGACCGCCGAGACTTCTTGCGGGCTGAGGACCGCCTCGCCGATGTGGACGCGGGCGGTGTCATTCGGCCCCTCGATGACGGCATACGCCAGGGCGTTGCGCTCGGCGTCGGACAGGTCGTGGCTAGACCGGCCCATGAGCCGCTTGACGGAGTAGACGGTGCGCTGCGGGTGCTGGACGGCGTGGTCGCGGGCTTCGGCGCCGACGGCTTCGACGGTTCGGCCGTCGTCGGCGTAGCGGACGCAGGATGGGACGAGCGCCGTGGTGTCGGGATCGGGCGCCGAGGGGTCGAGCAGGACGCGCGGCCCGGCCTCGTCGGCGAAGGCGACCAGCGAGTGGGTCGTGCCCAGGTCGATGCCGACGATGGGGTCCGCAGGGGAGGCTGGGTTAGGCTGTGCGGCGGCGGTCATGGACACGAAGTCTAGCGCGGATGGTGGCCCATCGAAGAAGCGGAGCGCACGGTGACGTACGAGATCGAAGTCGAAGCCGTGTTCAGCGCCGCCCACGCGCTGCGGCTGCCGGACGGGTCGCTGGAACCGATGCACGGGCACGACTGGCAAGTCACGGCGTGCCTGGGCGCCGACGGGCTCGACGCGATGGAGACCGTCGCCGACTTCCACCCGGTGCACGACGCGCTTTCGCGTGTGCTGTCGCCCTGGCGGAACCGCTGCCTGAACGAGTGCGAGCCGTTCGCGGGCGAGTCGCCGGGGGAGCCGCCGGGGGAGTTGGAGATCAACCCCTCGGCCGAGCGGGTGGCCCAAGCGATTGCACAGGGCTTGTCGCGCGA
Source organism: Planctomycetota bacterium (assembly GCA_039191195.1). Lineage (GTDB taxonomy): Bacteria > Planctomycetota > Phycisphaerae > Phycisphaerales > Phycisphaeraceae > JBCCBV01. The sequence continues at coordinate 127 of JBCCXV010000365.1, read as the reverse complement.
GTTAGGCGGGGGCTCGCCCGCGGTGCTGTGGGTGCGGGTGACCGAGGCGGCGGGCTGCGCGGCGGTGTATCGGCCGGGCGGTTAATCGGGCAACGGCGCGGGCGGGTCGGTCGTAAGCGGCGGCTGG
>JBCCXV010000364.1:0-2664 GCA_039191195.1 Planctomycetota bacterium | reverse complement strand
TGCCAGACGCCGGCGGCGGACGGGATGGTGGTGCACACCAAGTCGCCCAAGTCGGTCGCGAACCAGAAGGCGGTGATGGAGTACCTGCTGATCAACCACCCGCTGGATTGCCCGGTGTGCGACCAGGCCGGCGAGTGCCTGCTGCAGGACTACAGCTTCGGGTACGGGCACGGGTCGTCGCGCTTCGAAGAAGACAAGATCAAGCAGCCCAAGAAGGACATCGGCCCGCACGTGCTGCTGTACAGCGATCGCTGCATCATGTGCAGCCGGTGCGTGCGGTTCACGCGGGAAGTCTCGGGCACGGGCGAGCTGGGGATCTTCGGGCGGGGCTCGTCGGAACAGATCGACGTGTTCCCGGGGCAGCCGCTGGATAACGAGTTGTCGGGCAACGTGATCGACATCTGCCCGGTTGGGGCGCTGCTCGACAAAGACTTTTTGATGACGATGCGGGTGTGGAACCTCGAGCGGACGCCCAGCATCGACGGGCTGACGTGCTCGGGCGACAACCTGTCGATCCAGCACCACGACGGCAAGGTGTACCGGGTCAAGCCGCGGACCAACCTTGAGGTCAACCAGTGGTGGACGAGCGACGAGATCCGGTTCGGCTGGAAGTTCGTGCATAGCGAAGACCGGCTGCGCACGCCGATGGTCCGGGCCAATCCCAACGCGGAGCACAACGCCGGGCTGGACGCGTGCAGCTGGAGCGACGGCTACGCCGGGGCGCTGGCGCTGCTCCGCGACACGGTGGCGGAGCACGGGCCTGGCTCGCTGGCGTTGATGGTGAGCCCGATGCTGTCGTGCGAAGACGCGTACCTGCTGGGCAAGCTAGTGGCGGCGGTCGATCCCGAGGCGCCGTTGGTCGTCGGGCCCGTGCCCATGAAGGGGGAAGACCGGACCTACGCCGGGGGGTACACGACGTACGCCGAAAAGGCGCCGAATGCGCGGGGCGTGCGTCGCGCCTTGGAACTGCTCAACGACGGCGTGATGGACTACGACGCATTCGTGTCGGGCGCAGTGGCCAAGGCCAAGGGCGTGGTGGTCACGGGCAACTACCCGAGCGACTGGGCCGAGCCCGCCCTGCTCGACGCCCTGCGGGGCAAGCGGGTCCTGCTGATCGACACGCTGGCGGGCCCGCTGGCGGACCTGGCCGAGGTGCTGCTGCCCGGGGCGACGTGGGTGGAGAAGTCGGGCTGCTTCGAGAACGTCAACGGGCGGGTCCAACACTTCGAGCGGGCGATCGCCCCGCTGGAGCTGGTGAAGCCCGAGGCGGTGATCGCGCTAGACCTGATGCGGATGGGCAAGCTGTCGGGCGAGGCCAGCCCGGCCGCCTACTCGGCCGAGGCGGTTCGGCGTGAGATGGGCGACGCGTTTGTGACCGACGTGCACCTGCCTACGGAGTCGGAAGCGATGTGGAGCGACGCGCAGTACGTCACGCTGTGAGCGGCGTGGCGTAGCGGTCTGCCCTTCGCCGGCAGTTCCCAAGGATATCGATGCGACTCGAAGCACTCGCGGCGGAGCTGGGCGTTGAGCTGGTCTGCCCGGCCCCGGAAGTTCCGGAGGCGAACGCCCCGGCGTCGACCTCCTCGGCGGGGTCTTCCGCGGCCGGGGGTGTCGAGGTCACCGGCTGCGCGACGCTCGAGGACGCGGGCGCCAGCGAGGTGTCTTTCCTGGCCAACCCGCGGTACGTCGAGCGGGCCTGCGCGAGCGCCGCGGCGGCGGTGTTCTGCGACGCCAAGCGGTCGGATGCGCTGCTGCGGGCCGGCCGGCGGGTGCTGGTCGCCGGCGACCCTTACTTCGCGTTCCGCCAGGCGACGGTTCGGCTGCACGGGTTCCGGGCCAAGCCTTCGCCGGGCCCGGGGTTCGAGGCGACGCCGGCCGGAGCGCAGGTGCACGCGTCGGCGGTGGTGGACCCCTCGGCCGAGCTCGGCGAAGGGGTGTACGTCGGCCCGAACTGCGTGGTGATGGCCGGGGCCCGGGTGGGCGCCGGTTCGGTGCTGTGGTCGCAGGTGACGCTGATGGCCGGGTCGGTGGTCGGCGGCGACTGCGACCTGTACCCGCAGGTCGTGGTGTACGACCGGTGCGTGCTGGGGGATCGGGTGACGCTGCACGCCGGCTGCGTGATCGGACAAGACGGGTTTGGCTACGCCACGGCGCTGGCCGACGGCGACGACCGGGTGCGTCACCACAAGATCCCGCCGGCCGGGCGTGCCGTGATCGGCGACGACGTCGAGATGGGCGCCGGGTGCTCGGTCGACCGCGCGACACTCGGCGACACCGTCATCGGGGAAGGGACCAAGTTCTCCAACACCGTGACCATTGGCCACGGTTGCAAGGTCGGGCGGTTCAACCTGTTTGTGGCGCAAGTCGGCCTGGCGGGCTCGACGGTCACGGGCGACTACGTCGTGCTGGGCGGTCAGGTGGGCGTGGCCGGGCACCTGCGGATCGGCCACCGGGTGCAGGTGGCGGGTTCGTCGAAGGTGGCGACCGACCTGCCGGACATCCCGCTGGACCAGGTGGGGACCGAAGACGGGCGCTTCGGCGGCACCCCCGCGATCCCGCTCGCCCAGGCCAAGCGCTCGGCCCTGATGCAGCGCAAGCTGCCGGACATGGCCAGCCAGCTGCGGGCGCTGCGCCGACGCGTCGCCGAGTTGGAACGCCGTCGGG
>JBCCXV010000363.1:0-2664 GCA_039191195.1 Planctomycetota bacterium | reverse complement strand
TACTTCGACTACGCCAACGGCAGCGATACCCCGCCCGTGAGCGACCACCCCGACGACAATCCCAGCGCCGCGAACTACTTCAACAACGACAACCTGCCCAATGGATTCAATGACGGCTACGCCGTGACGGGCTCTACTGAATTGCCCCCCGCGGTGCCGACACTACTCAACCCATTGACCGAGGTCGGCGCCTACACCGCGGCGCAGAGCCCGTACGGCACCTTCGACCAGAACGGCAATGTCTGGGAGTGGAACGAGTCCACCCTCGCCGGCTCATCCGACGCGGGCCCGAATCGCAGCCACCGCGGAGGGTCGTGGTTCTCATCTCCATCCGGATTGACGGCCCCCGAACGAGGCTTTGATGGTCACGCACCGGACGAAGGACGCAACGACATGGGCTTCCGCATCGCCGCCGCGGCCTGGGCCGCCGGCGACGCGAACGGCGACGGCGTGGTCGACCTGCTGGACTTCGATGTGTTGGCCCAGCGCTTTGGCGACTCGATCGGCTTTGGTATTGGCGCCGGCCCCGAGCAGGGCGACTTCAATGGCGACGGCATCGTCGATCTCTTGGACTTCGACATCCTCGCGCAGAACTTTGGCGTGGGCGCAGCCGCCGCGATCCCGGAGCCGAGTGGCGCCGCCGTGGTTGGCGTTGGACTGTGTGTGTGGGGTCGTCGCCGGAATCGAAACGAGCGGGCTTGAACCATCCGGCCTCACGGCGCGAACGGGTCGGTCATCGGCTCGGGGTGCGAGCCGGGCGGCGGAGGCCCGCGAGAGCGATGACGCACATCGTCCCCAGCGAAGCGGGTTCGGGCGCCGCGGCCGCCAGCGACGCCGGGGCGGATTGGCCAAAGTTCTGCGCGAGGATGTCGAAGTCCAAGAGATCGACGATGCCGTCGCCGTTGAAGTCTCCGTCGGCCGGACCGCTGGGAGCCGGGGCCCCATTCCCGGGGGCGCCGAAGTTCTGCGCGAGCACGTCGAAGTCGAGCAAATCGACGACCCCGTCGCCGTTGGCGTCGCCGGGGAGCGGGGCAAACACGGCGAACGTCGCGACGCGGAAGCCGAGGGTCTGTTGTTCGGAATCCGTGGGTTGGCTCCACCGGAAGGAGGACCGGATCAGCGGTTCAGTGTCGGCAGCGTGTCCGCCGGAGATGATGTGGCTTCTGGGGTCTGACTCGAGGACGTTCTCGTTCCACTCCCTGACGTTGCCGGCCTGGTCGAACGTGCCGTAGGGGCTGGTGGCCTGGGTGTAGGCGCCGACGGGGGTGAAGGGGTCGCTGTTATCACGGTCCGAACGGTCCCATACGGCGTAGCCGTCGTCGTAGCCGTTGGCGAAGCCGTCGTCTTTGAAGAAGTTGGCGACGTTGGTGTTGTCGGGGGTGTTGAGCGAGTCGGGGTGGTCGCTGTAGGGGACGTCGTTGGTGCCGGTGGCGTAGGTGAAGTAGGTGCCGGCGGTGCCGGCCGAGGCGTCGTGATAGGCGGCCTTGTACCACTCGTCCTCGGTGGGGAGGAAGACCTGGTTGGGGTTGGTCGGGTCGCGGGTGATGCTGTCGAGGGTGGTGGGTCCGCTGAAGTTGTAGACGCCGGTCTCGGTGCCGCCCGAGCCCTGGCCGTTGGTCATCCAGTTGGCAAAGCGTGCGGCGTCGTACCAGGAGAGCCAGTTCACCGGCTCGTTGGCCCGGCCGAGGATGGGGGTGTAGGCGTAGCTGCCGGACTGGCCGGTGCGGGTGATGCCGCTGTAGTTGCGGGGGTTGAGGGTGACGTCGAACCGGAACAGCCCGTTGGGGTCGGCGGCGGCGACGGCGTTGAGGAACGCGGCGTACTGGCCGTTGGTGACCTCGGTGGTGGCGATGCGGTAGGTGTAGCCTACGGCTCCGCGACCTCCGCTGGGCCTGGGGTCGGGGGCGTTGCCGGGATTGCCGACGACGGCCCAGTCGAAGGTGACGGTGGCGGAAGCCGGCGCGACCCCGCCGCACACCAGCCAAACGAGCAGCGCAAAGTGCGCAGTTAGGCGGGCTCGGCAAACCATATAAGCATCTCCTCCGGCTCCTAAGGTCTGCGGCAACGCTGGCGGGCGCCGGCAGTCGGCCACATGCCATCAGAGTAGAGGGCGCCTGCCAATTCGTGAAGCGTGTTGTGTGAATCGGCAGGATTGCCTTGTGCGAGCGCGGCCCGTTTCAGGATCGACCTCACGGCGCGAACGGGTCGGTCATCGGCTCGGGGTGCGAGCCGGGCGGGGGCGAGGTCGGCGCGGCTTCAAGATCGTCGCCGGGCTCGTCCGCAAGTACGCCGGCGGCGCTGGACGAGGCTGTGGCGGACGCCCCGCCTTGCGCCGCGTCGCGCGCCGCTTTGGCCTCGGGGTTCGACAGCTCGTACATCGCGCCGGCGACCAGGTCGGCGAGTTCTCTGGCGAGCAGGCCCGAAGGCCCGCGCTTCTCGGCCCAGCGGTCGGCCGCGGCGCCGTGGGCGTAGGCGCCGAGCGAAGCGGCGTCGAGCGCGTTCATGCCCCGGGCCATCAGCGCGCCGATCACGCCGGTGAGCACGTCGCCCGAGCCGGCCGTGGCGAGCGCCGGGTTGCCCGAGGTGTTGATGTAGACCGAGTCGCCGTCGGTCACGACGGTGTGCTTGCCTTTGAGCAGGACGACGCACCGGCATCGGCGGGCG
>JBCCXV010000362.1:0-2690 GCA_039191195.1 Planctomycetota bacterium | reverse complement strand
CTGCCGTTGGTGTTGACGGGCGCGGCGGTGATGGTCGTGCCGGTGGCGGCCGGGCTGGTGGTCGGGCTGGGGCTGATGAAGATGAACCCGGCGCTGCTGCTGGGGGGGATCACCGGGGCGATGACGAGCACGGCGGCGATGCGTGTGGTGTGCGGCGAGGCGAGGAGCAACGTGCCGGCTCTGGGCTACGCCGGCGCGTACGCGATCGCGAACATCGTGCTGGCGTTGTGCGGCTATCTGATCGTTCGGCTTGAGGTCTGAGGGGGTGTCGTGGGTCGTCGCAAGGCTGTGGGCGCCCCGGCGTCGCCACGGCGCTCGCGGTTTTGCTTGACACGGCGGTTCGGCGCCGTAATACTTGCGTTATGGCGTCAGTATTCAAGCTTTCGGCATCGACCCCTAAGCAGGCCGTCCGGCGCAAGGCCCGGCTGGACCGGGTGCTGGAGCCGGAGCTGCTCAAGGCGTTGGCCGAGCCGACGCGGGCCCGGCTGCTGAGTTGTCTGCTCAAGTGCGGCCGGCCGTGCTCGGTGACGGAGGTGGCGGCGTGCTGCGCGATCGACTTTTCGATGGTGGCGCGTCACCTTTCGACGATGGCCCGGGCGGGGCTGCTGACCAGCGAGAAGAAGGGCCGGACGCTGTGGTACACGGCCAACGGGGCTGGGCTCGCGGCGCACTTTCGGTCGCTGGCGTCGGCGATCGATGAACTGGTGGCCGCTGAGGCTTGTTGCGAATCGCATCGCAAGTGAAAGGAGCGTCTGGATGACCCGCACGAGTGGTGATGACGTCCGCGAGAAGGTCCGCGCGGGGTACGCGGAGATCGCGCGGTCGGGCCAATGGTCGGGCGTGGCGCCGGCCGCGACGGGGTTGACTGTGGGCGCCTCGGAATCTGAGTCCGCTGGCGGGTGCTGCGGGGGCGGTTCAGGCGAGCCGGGTGAATCCGGGGGCGGCGGGTGTTGCGGGCCGACAACGTTGACGGCAGACCAGGTTGCGCTCGCCGTGGGATACGCGAGCGAAGACCTGACGGTGCTGCCCGCGGGCTCGAACATGGGGTTGTCTTGCGGGAACCCGACGGCGTTGGCGTCGCTGTCGCCCGGCGAGGTCGTGCTCGACCTGGGTTCGGGCGGCGGGTTCGATTGCTTCATCGCCGGGCCGAAGGTGGGCGCGGCGGGTCGTGTGATCGGCGTGGACATGACGCTGGACATGCTCGGCAAGGCGCGCGGCAACCTCGCGGGTTATCGGGAACAGAGCGGGCTGGACAACGTGGAGTTCCGGTTGGGGGAGATCGAGCACCTGCCGGTGGCGGACGCGAGCGTGGACGTGGTGATCTCGAACTGCGTGATCAACCTGTCGCCGGACAAGCGTCAAGTCTGGCGTGAGATTGCGCGGGTGCTTAAGCCGGGCGGTCGCGTGGCGGTGTCGGACCTGGCGCTGCGGAAGCCTCTGCCGGCAGGCGTGCGTGAGGATGTGGAGGCGCTGGTGGGGTGCGTCGCCGGTGCGGATTTGGTGGACGACGTGCGGTCGGCGGTGCTGGACGCCGGTCTTGGTGGGTTGGAGATGACGGCCAAGCCGCAGTACGTCGACGCGATGACCAGCGCGGAAGACCCGCTGTACCGACGTGTGTCGGCGGCGTTGCCCGAGGACGCCAAGGTGAGCGACTACGTGGTGAGCCTGGATGTCGCCGCGCGTTTGGTGTGAAAACGGGGCACGGGCTTTGCTGCCCGCCGCGATAGCCGCTCACGCGGCGAGGGCGTCGCCGTTGAGACCGAGGTCTTGCCACTGCTTTGCGCAGAGGCGCAGGAAGTGGTGGTCGATGGCGTAGCTCACTTCCTGCGCCAGTTCGATGAGGCGTTCGATCTGTTTCGCGCTGGGGTTGCGCGGTCGTGTGTCGAGCGTGCATAGGGAGCCGATGTGCTGACCATCGGTCCAGCGGATGGGGGCGCCGGCGTAGAAGCGGAGGTGTGGCGGCCCGGTGACCAAGGGGTTGTCGGCGACGCCGGGGTCTTGCTTGGTGTCTTGGATGACCAGGGGGCCTTCGCCCAGGATGCAATAAGCGCAGATGGCGCAAGAGCGGGGCGTTTGTTCGACATCGAGCCCGACCCGGGCCTTGAACCACTGTCGGTCGTGGTCGACCAGAGAGATGGCGGCCATCGGGGTGTCGAAGGTGGAGGCGGCCCGGCGGACCAGCTCGTCGAAGACCGGGTCGGCGCCGGTGTCGAGCAGGCCGAGTTGGTCGAGGGTGGCCTGGCGGCGGGATTCGTCGGCGGGGTGGGGTGCTTGTGGCATGACGCGAACATCCTGAATCTGAATCACACACGACATCGGATCAATGCGCGATCGCCTGCAGAAAGGTGGGCCTTTATCGCGGCGATGACGAGCAACGCGTAATACGCCTGGGCGCAGTGCAGCCTTTTATTAGCGCCTTACGTGGGGCTGGAGTCGGCGGCCGGGCTGATAATGGCTAACCTGCTCGGGTGGGCAATAGCGCGAAGGCTTGTTCTAGAAGAGCCGGCGTTGATGCGGCGACGATCCCGCCGGCGGTGAGGATGGGCCCGGCGCCGGCGTCGACGCCGATAACGCTGGCGCCGGCTTCGCGCAGGGGCGGGATCAGGGCGGCGATGTCCCAGGGCGACATCTCGGTGTCGAGGACGAGGTCGACCTTGCCCCGGCAGAGCAGGGCGTGCTGGGTGCAGTCG